>CAVHBF010000008.1:0-27178 GCA_963634195.1 Bacteroides thetaiotaomicron
GATGATTTAGACTTAATGTTTTTATCACCACTAAGTTACTAAAAATCAGCGATATGTGCAACTTTTTATTCGTGTTTGTCGAACTAAATTAATTCCGCCAACGGGTTATAGTTTGAAAATTTAATTGCGGTTTCAGCCTGTCTGTTGCAGCAGGGCCTCAAGGTGTTTCTCTGGTTTGTTGTTCCATCTTCCGCTGAGCCACGGTACTTTTTCAAAATAGGGAACGAGCCATGAACATATGGCAAATACAAAAATTATAGTCAGAATGGCATCGTTGGTATGCCCTATCATGGATTGGCGGTAGTACAGGTTGAGGTGTCTTACCGAGAACAATACGGGGAAATGCAATACGAAATACACCATGGAATGTTCACCGATGAAGTTGACGAGCGGGATGCGCGGCATCTGTATTGACATGAACAGCCCTGACAGTCCACACACGATGAGGATTGTGTTGAAGACAGCTCCCCAGGGGTTTCCAGTGAAGAGGTTGGAGTGCATGGTGTAGACTCCGTGCCAGCAGACATTGCCGCCAGCGAACAGTGCCACAAGCGCAATAGAGAGGATGGATGTCCGCCTGCGACCGAGACGGACAACAAGCAGATGCCAGCCGCGGCCCAGATAGAAGAAGAAAACACCCATGAACACGTTGCTGAGGTTGAGCCACAGAGGATTGCCCCAGGTATACAGCACGTAGCCAATCATCGGGAAGGAAACGACTGCCAGCCGGAGAAGTCTGTTTCTGCCGATGAAATGTACGGCAAGGTACATGGTGTAGAATGACAACAGAAACCACATGGGCGAATTGCCGTAGAAGTCACTCGTCCTCCACAAGTGTGACCACTGGAACTTGAGAGGCGAGACGGAATATCTGCCGTCAAGCAGAAATGCAAAGATCCAGAACAGCACTGCACCGATCAGACCACAGGTTATGTAGGGCACAAAAAGCCTTTTCGTGCGGTCCTTGATGTAAGGCACTGTAGGGGTTTTGCCGACAGAACGATTGAAATATCCCGCCTTGAAGAAGAAAAAACACATAAGGAAGAAGCTCCAGTCCATGACCGTCTTCCACCACGGCTCGTGGTTGAAACCGGTGAACTGGAAGGAGTGGAGTGTAACCATGCGGATGATACACAGTCCGCACAGGAAATCAAAGGTGTGATTGCGCTGTTTCATAAACCGGGCAAAGGTAGTGATAAAAGTCGGGAAAACGGTACTTCGTCATCCGTAATCACCATTTCCCGTACAGATTCCGGAATGCCGGATGGATTAGGAAACGACAGAATCTTCTTTTTTTCGGAAAGTATTTCATAACTTTGCGCCCCATACGCCCTTGCCGAGGTACGCAATCCTGACGGTCGGGCAACGAAGTCGCAACCAATCACGAAACAACATGAAACACCGTTATATGGGTCTGACAGCACTCCAAGTGCTTGAGAGCCGCCGCAGGCACGGCACGAACATTCTTACACCGCCGGAGAAAGCCCCCTTGTGGAAGCAGTTTCTGGAGAAGTTCCGCGATCCCCTCATCATCATATTGATGATAGCCGGAGTAATGTCGACCGGCATATCCTGCTATGAGTATATCGGTCTCGGACAGGATGCTGCGGTATTTTTCGAACCGACAGGCATATTCGTTGCCATTCTGCTTGCCACGGGACTTGCCTTCTATTTTGAGCTGCAGGCCGACAAGGAGTTTGCCGTACTCAATCAGGTAAACGACAACGAAGCGGTCGAGGTGATACGCGACGGCAATGTCACGCAGGTAGCTCGCCGGGACATAGTAGTGGGCGATACGGTCATTCTCAACACTGGTGAAGAGGTGCCTGCCGACAGCGAGCTGTTGGAGGCTGTGTCCTTGCAGGTGGACGAGTCTACCTTGACAGGCGAGCCCATGTGCGCCAAAAGCACCGATGCGAAAGAACAGGACAAGACCGCCACATATCCGTCCAATCATGTGATGAAAGGTACTAAAGTCATGGAAGGACACGGAATATGCCGTGTCCTCGCCGTGGGGGACAATACGGAGCAGGGCAAGGTATTTGAGGCAGTGCGGATTGATGACAGCGTGAAGACCCCTCTTGACGAGCAGCTTGAGAGGCTTGGCGGTTGGGTTGCCAAGGTCAGCTATACTGTTGCTGCTCTGGTTGTAGTAGGTCGTGTTACAATGTACTTTGCCGCCAATGGCACGGACTGCTTTGGCTCAATGGCGCAGGCTGCACCGTTTGTGGCGTATATTCTCCAGACCTTGATGATTGCTGTGGCACTGGTGGTCGTGTCTGTGCCGGAGGGTCTTCCGATGGCCGTCACGCTGAGCCTTGCCTACAGCATGCGCCGTATGCTCAAAACCAACAATCTCGTCCGCAAGATGCACGCCTGTGAAACCATGGGGGCAACATCTGTCATTTGTACCGACAAGACGGGAACGCTGACGCAGAACATGATGAGCGTGGACGAACTGAAATACTACGGCAATGTAGCGGAGGAAATTTTCAACGAGGGGATTGCTGTCAATTCCACGGCATGCATAGACTTCAGCGATGAAAACAGGCCACGGGTTTTGGGTAATCCCACAGAGGGGGCACTGCTCCTTTGGCTGCACGCGCACGGCACGGACTACCGCACCGTGCGCGGCGAGGCCAAGGTGGTAGCAGAAGCCCCTTTTTCCACCGAACGTAAGTATATGGCTACGGTTGTTGAGTCCGCGGTACTGAAAGGCAAGACGGTACTTTATGTCAAGGGTGCTCCAGAGATAGTGTTTGCCCTTTGCAGGGAAAAGCCCGTCAGCAAGGAAGAAGTGGACAGCCAACTGGTGGAATACCAGAGCCGTGCCATGCGTACCCTCGGCTTCGCCTGTCAGGTTGTTGAAAACGGCGACAAGGCGATTGAGGGCGGCAGGGTTGTTGCCGACAAGCTTGCGTTCATTGGTATAGTCGCCATTTCCGACCCTGTGAGACCCGATGTGCCGGCAGCCGTCAGGGAATGTGCCGATGCAGGCATCTGCGTCAAGATTGTCACGGGCGACACCTCTGGGACGGCCAAGGAAATCGGTCGCCAGATCGGTCTCTGGACGGACAGTGACGGAGACCGCAACATCATCACCGGGACAGAGTTTGCCGCTCTGACAGACAAAGAGCTGGACGATCGGATAACAGACCTCAAGATAATCTCCCGTGCCCGCCCGATGGACAAGAAACGGCTGGTTGAGGCTTTGCAGAAGAGGAATATGGTCGTTGCCGTCACCGGCGATGGCACCAATGATGCCCCTGCACTGAAATCGGCTCATGTCGGACTGTCGATGGGTGACGGGACGAGCGTGGCCAAGGAGGCTTCTGACATTACCATCATAGACAACTCGTTCAGCAGCATCGGAAAGGCAGTGATGTGGGGACGTTCGCTATACCGTAACATCCAGCGTTTTCTGCTGTTCCAACTGACGGTAAACGTTACGGCGTGTCTTCTTGTGCTCTGTGGAGCTTTCATGGGTGCCGAGTCGCCGCTTACCGTGACCCAGATGTTGTGGATCAATCTCATTATGGATACGTTCGCGGCGACAGCACTCGCTTCGCTTCCGCCATCGGGGAGCGTAATGAAAGATAAGCCCCGTGACCGCAAGGCTTTTATCCTCAATAAACCAATGATTCGTGAGATTGTCGGGGTCGGCACGTTTTTTTTCCTTATGCTGCTTGTGATGCTCCATGTGTTCCAACATGCCGAAATCAACGGACTTGCAGACCTTGTCCACTTGCGGCTGGGGACTAAAGGCCATGTGTCCGACTATGAACTGACGCTACTGTTCACGACTTTCGTCATGACCCATTTCTTCTATCTGTTCAACGCCAGAGCTTTTGGGACCGGTCGCAGTGCGCTGCATTTCAAGGGATGCAACGGCTTGCTGGTCATAGCAACCGTTATCTTCGTTAGCCAGATAGCGATGGACTGAAACTCGCTGACTGGATAATCATCGTCATTGGTTCTTCCCTTGTGCTTTGGGTTCGTGAACTGTGGAACCTGGCGAAGAGACTCCGGTGTTCCGGGAAGAGCGTATTTCGTATGTTTCGCGTTTGAGAAGTGAAATGCTTTTAGTAATTTTGCACCAATAAGACTTTTTCACGCATCATTTCAATGGACAAGCAATTCAAAAGAACCACGGTGACTTCAGCATTGCCATACGCCAACGGTCCTGTGCATATCGGGCATCTGGCGGGTGTCTATGTCCCTGCCGACATCTACGTGCGCTATCTGCGCCTCAAAGGCCGCCCGGTGCTCTTCATCGGAGGAAGTGACGAGCACGGCGTTCCCGTGACCATTCGTGCACGCAAGGAGGGTATAGGCGTACAGCAGGTAGTAGACCGCTATCACAAGCTGATAAAGGAATCTTTTGAAGAGTTCGGCATATCCTTTGACATATACGGTCGTACCACGAGTCCTGTACACCACAAACTGGCAAGCGATTTCTTTAGGAAACTATATGACGAAGGCAAGTTTGTGGAGAAAGTTTCGGAGCAGTTCTATGATGACCGGACACACCGTTTCCTTACCGACCGTAACATCCGCGGGGAGTGCCCGCGCTGTCATACCGCCGATGCTTATGGTGACCAGTGCGAGAAGTGCGGTGCGACTCTTTCGCCCGAAGAACTGATAAACCCCTATAACGCAGAAACGGGCAATCCGTTGGTGCGCAGGCCCACGAAGCACTGGTATCTCCCGCTTGACCAATATCAGGAGTGGTTGGAACAGTGGATTCTGGAAGAACACAAGGAATGGCGTCCCAACGTGTATGGACAATGCAAGAGCTGGCTTGACAGCGGATTGCGCCCGCGTGCCGTGACCCGCGACCTTGATTGGGGCATCCCTGTGCCGGTAGAGGGGGCAGAAAACAAAGTCCTGTATGTGTGGTTTGATGCCCCTATCGGCTACATTTCCAACACAAAGGAACTGTGTGATGCCCACCCGGAGCTCGGGTCTTGGGAAACGTGGTGGAAAGATGCCGAAACACGGCTTGTGCACTTCATAGGCAAGGACAACATCGTGTTCCACTGCATTGTGTTTCCGTCCATGCTGAAAGCCCACGGAGAATATATCTTGCCGGACAATGTGCCGAGCAACGAGTTCCTCAATCTTGAAGGCAACAAGATATCGACATCAAAGAACTATGCCGTCTGGCTGCACGAGTACCTTAGGGAAATACCCGGTCGTCAGGACGAGCTCCGCTATGTGCTGACCGCCAACGCCCCCGAAACCAAGGACAACGATTTCACGTGGGCGGACTATCAGGCCCGTTGTAACAACGAGCTGGTCGCGGTCTACGGCAATTTTGTGAATCGTGCATTGCAGCTCAATCAGAAATACTACGACGGCGTGGTGCCGGAGTGCGGAGAGCTGACAGCGTTTGATAAGGAGACACTCGGCGAACTTGCCAGTATAAAGGAAAAAATTGAGGATTTGCTTGAGAATTTCAAGTTCCGCGATGCCCAGAAAGAGGCAATGAACCTTGCCCGTATAGGCAACAAGTATATCGCCGACAGTGAGCCGTGGAAAATTGTCAAGACCGATCCCGAGCGCGTGAAGACGATAATATATATATCGCTGCAGCTTACAGCCAATCTGGCTATAGCCTTTGAACCGTTCCTGCCTTTCAGCAGCAGGAGGCTCCGCAGTATGACAGGAATGGACAGCTTCAGCTGGGAGCAACTGGGGTTGCCGGACTTGCTGCCTGTGGGCAAGAGACTGCCCAAGCCCTCGCTACTGTTCAGCAAAGTTGAAGACGAGGTCATACTGGCGCAGACGAAGAAGCTGCAGAATACAGTTGAAGCTAACCGGGAGGCGGAGTACCAGTGTGCGCCGGTGAAGGAACCTCTTGCATTTGAGGATTTCCAGAAAGTGGACATACGTGTCGGTACTGTTCTGGCTTGCGAGCGTGTGCCGAAAATGAACAAGCTGCTCAAATTCACGATTGCTGACGGGCTGCAGAACCGCACCATTGTCAGTGGCATTGCCCGGTGGTATGCCCCCGAGGAGCTTGTGGGCAAACAGGTGCTGTTTGTGGCAAATCTAGCTCCCCGTGAATTCAAAAACGGCCTAGTCAGCGAGGGCATGATTCTGAGCGCGGAGAACTGGGACGGCAGCATAAGCCTGACTACTACGGTCTCGGAGACAAAACCCGGCAGTAAGGTGTGCTGACGGAAGACTGCGCAAGATTCATACACCAGAAGATTTACGCATATCATGGATACTACAAGACAACTTAAGATTGCGCGCCTTATCCAAAAGGAATTGGGCGAGATGTTTCTGCTTCAGACAAAATCCATGCACGGGGTTATGCTCACAGTCAGTGGTTGCCGCGTGTCGCCCGACCTCAGTTATTGCAATGTATATCTCAGCGTGTTTCCGTCGGAGCGGGGAGAGGAGATTGTCGGCAATATCATGTCCAATATCCGTACGGTACGCTATGATCTCGGTCGTCGTCTGCGCTATCAGCTCAGAATTATTCCAGAACTCCGTTTTTTTGTGGACAATACGATAGAATACATGAGCCGCATTGATGAGCTCCTCAAGAAGTAGCGTATACGGTTCTCCCGCAGGACACGCCTAAATTCTTTGCCCGGATGCCGTTTCCGTTCTACATAGCCCGCAGATACCTGTTGGCGAAGAAAAGTCATCATGCAATAAATGTCATTTCTGCCGTTTCGGTGTTGGGAGTGGCCGTGGCTACCATGGCTCTGATATGTACGCTGTCTGTCTTCAACGGCTTCCACTCGCTGGTGGCATCACTGTTCACTGCCCTTGATCCGGAACTTAAAGTGATTCCTGTGGACGGCAAGACTTTTGCTGAAAAGGACATGCCGCTGGACTGCATTAGGGCGTTGCCGTGTGTGGAAACCGTGTCCGCAACGCTGGAGGACAAGGCTCTGGCCATGTACAATGGGCGGCAGGCTATGATTACCCTCAAGGGCGTTGATGACAATTTCATAAATACCACCAATATTGCCGGAATCCTCTACGGTCAGGGTTGGTTCAAGCTCCATGCTGACGTGATTGAATACGGTGTGCCGGGAATGCGGTTGGCGATAGCGTTGGGAATGGACACCCATTTCACAGATCCCCTCCAGATATATACGCCGGCCAAAGGCTCCCGCATAAATCCGGCTGCGCCCGATGAGAGTTTCAACATGGACGAGCTTAATTCCGCAGGGGTTGTTTTTTCGGTAGGGCAGAAGAAATATGATCAGGGCTATGTGTTGTGTTCGTTGGATTTTGCCCGGCGTATGTTCGGCAAGGAGGGACACCAGTCCGCGTTGGAAATAAAGGTAGCAGATGGCTATAAGGTGACCGATGCCAAAAACGCCATACAGTCAGTGCTCGGCGACCGTTTCAGAACGATTGACCGCTATGAACAGCAGGAAGATGTGTTCCGTATTATGAAAGTGGAGAAATATGTAGCTTATATTTTTCTGACATTCATATTGTTCATTGCCTGCTTTAACATAATAGGCACATTGAGTATGCTTGTCATTGACAAGAAAGGGGACGTGAAGACTCTGCGTAGTCTTGGTGCCACCGACAGGCAGATACGTGGCATATTCCTGCTTGAGGGCCGAATGATAAGTCTTGCGGGGGCATTGCTCGGCATCGTGGCGGGTCTAGTCCTCTGTCTGGCCCAGCAGCAATTCGGCATACTGAAGCTTGGCGACAAGGTCGGTGCGTTTGTTGTGGATGCCTATCCTGTGCTGGTAGACCCTGTTGACGTGGCGGTTGTCCTTGTTACGGTGACAGGCGTTTCTTTTCTTGTCTCGTGGTATCCGGTACACTACATCAGCAAGCGTGTTGTCATGTAGACGGACACCATACCATTCAAGTCAAGTGGCGGGTTATTCAAACAACGAGGAAATGATGTAGTCGGACACGAAGATGCCTTTGCTTGAAAGTGTGAGGAAAGAGTGGGGCGTATCTGGATTCTGGTGGACTGCGCCGTTGCTGTCAGCAAAACTCGCCTTTCTTTCCTGCGCCAGCACCATGCTACCTTCGTTGATGAATGGCATTGCGCGTTGTGTCACCCCATTGAGAGAGTCCTGTCCGAACAGCAGAGCGTAGTCTTTCAGACAGAGTCCCTGTGCGGTGCGGAGTGATGTCAACAGCATCTCTTCTTTCCTTTGCGCTTCCGTGAGTTTCTCTTCCTGTGTGATGCCGGCAAGGTTGTCCGCTTTGCCGGAGAAAGCCTTGACATAAGCTTTGAGGTCGCAGACGTTCTGTCGGCGCATGACTCCGTCATAGGAATGGGCTCCGGGACCGAGCCCCAGATAGTGCGTTCCGTTCCAGTAGCCCGTGTTGTGGCGGGCTTGTTTCCCCCGCAGGGAGAAATTGGATATCTCATAATGGAGGAATCCATTCTCCCGGGCTTTGCGCATCAGCAGTTTGAACATCTGCAGACAGGTTTCTTCATCGGTTTCCTGTATGACACCCTCATTGCGCATCCGTGTCAGCCGCGTCCCATCCTCAAATATTAAGGAATAGGCCGAGAGGTGGCTTATGGGCAGGCTGAATGCTGTCTGAAGATTGTAGCTCCAGTCTTTCATGGTCTGACCAGGAATCCCGTAGATCAGATCTATGCTGAGATTTTCTATGCCGCCGCTTACAACGGTGTCAACAGCTTTCAACGCTTCTTGGGAAGTGTGCCGCCGGTGCAGGAATTCCAATGTGTTGTCGTTGAACGACTGTATGCCCATGCTGATTCTATTGACCCCGTCTTCTCTCAGTGCTGCAACCAGATCAGGGCACACGTCGTTGGGGTTGACCTCAACTGTTACTTCCGCTCCGGGATTTGTATCAAACAGGCTGTGAACGATGTTGAATAGACTGTGGATGTTTCGCTCGCAGAGGACAGACGGAGTTCCGCCTCCTATGTAGACGGAGTCCACTCTTGCGGAAAGCATGCTGCGCCGCCGGGCTGCGGCCTCACGTCTCAGTGCTGAGATAAAGTCATCTTGCGCTGCGCTGCCGAACGTGGTGGAGAAAAAATCACAATAGACACATCGGCTTTTGCAAAAAGGAACGTGGATATATAGACCTTGTTTGCTCGTCACGAAAATCCAATTTTGTAACAAAAGTAGCAGGAAAAGAAAAAAAATCCAAATCCGTATGGTTGAAAAACAGAATTTGCCACCCAAACAATGCGGAGAAAGAGAAAGTTTACATATATTTGTGGTCAGAAATTCACTTTAAGCATAATAGATATGAAAACCTACAAGACAAAAGAAATTAAGAATATTGCACTCCTGGGCAATGACGGTGTTGGCAAGACAACTCTCACCGAGTCGTTGTTGTATGAAAGCGGCACAATAAGTCGTCGCGGTCGTATAACGGCAAAGAACACGGTCAGCGATTATTTCCCCGTGGAGCAGGAGTATGGCTACAGTGTGTTTTCCACGGTTTTTCATACGGAATACAACGGCAAGAAACTGAATTTCATAGATTGTCCTGGTTCTGATGATTTCTGCGGAGCGGCTCTCACGGCCCTCAATGTTACCGACACGACAGTCATCATGCTTGGACAGGGGGGTGTGGAGGTAGGCACGCAGAGCCATTTCCGCTATACCGAGGAACTCCATAAACCTGTCATCTTCCTGCTAAACCAGCTGGATGACGAGCGTTTTGACTACGATGTTGTAATGGAACAGCTGCGGTCTACGTTCGGTCCCAAAGTTGTACCCGTGCAGTATCCCCTCAATCAGGGACCGGAATTCAACTCCTTTATTGACGTGCTTGTGATGAAAAAGTATTCATGGGGACCGGGTGGCGGCAAGCCCGTCATTGAGGACATTCCCGAGAGTGAGATGCACAAGGCGTTTGAGATGCACAAGACTCTTGTGGAGGCTGCGGCCGAGCACGACGAGAACCTTATGGAAAAATTCTTTGAAAGCGAAGAACTGACCGAAGACGAGATGCGCGAAGGCATCCGCAAGGGGCTTGTGGCGCGTGGCATATTTCCTGTTTTTCTCGTGTGTGCCGGCAAAGATATGGGAGTTAACCGCATGATGGAGTTCCTTGGCAACGTAGTGCCTTTTGCAGATGAAATGCCTCCTGTTGAGAATACCGCCGGTGAGGCGGTGACTCCTGATGCCGGAGGACCCGTAAGCCTGTTCTTCTTCAAGACAGCCGTAGAGCCGCATATCGGCGAAGTGCAGTATTTCAAAGTGATGAGCGGCACGGTAGCCGAGGGAATGGACTTGACCAATGCCAACCGCGGCAACAAGGAGCGTCTGGGGCAGTTGTTCACTTGCGCTGGCGCACAGCGCTTCAAGGTCGACAGAATGGAGGCGGGTGACATAGGCTGTGCCGTCAAGCTGAAGGACGTGAAGACCGGTGATACCCTTAACGACAAGAATTGTGACAATAAATTTGATTTTATCAAGTTCCCCGATCCGAAGTATATACGGGCTATCCGACCTGTCAATGAAAGCGACAACGAAAAGATGATGGCCGCGATATACCGCATGGTACAGGAAGACCCCACTTGGGTGGTTGAGCAGAGCAAGGAACTGCGGCAGACTTTGGTAAAGGGGCAAGGGGAGTTCCATCTGCGCACGCTGAAGTGGCGTCTTGAAAATCTTGACAAAATACAGGTGGAAATGGCTCCGCAACGCATACCCTACCGCGAGACCATTACCCGCGCTGCGCGTGCGGACTATCGCCACAAAAAGCAGTCGGGCGGCGCCGGTCAGTTCGGCGAGGTACACATGATTGTAGAGCCGTATGCAGAGGGGATGTCTGCCCCGAGTATATATCGCTTCGGTGGTCAGGAGTACCGCATAACTCCACGCAGTACCGAAGTTGTTGACCTTGACTGGGGCGGCAAACTTGTGTTCGTTAATTCTGTGGTGGGCGGTGCAATAGACACCCGTTTCATGCCGGCAATCCTGAAGGGAGTGCTGGAACGAATGGAGCGCGGTCCCCTCACGGGGTCTTATGCTCGCGATGTCAGAGTGATTGTCTACGATGGCAAGATGCATCCGGTAGACTCCAATGAAATCAGTTTCATGCTCGCGGCACGCAACGCTTTCAGCCAGGCGTTCCGTGAGGCCGGTCCTAAGATTCTGGAGCCAATATACGATGTTGAGATTCTCGTGCCGGCCGACTATATGGGTGACGTGATGAGTGACCTTCAAGGTCGCCGTGGGCTCATAATGGGAATGTCTTCGGAGGGAGCGATCCAGCGTTTGTCAGCCAAAGTGCCGTTGGCTGAGATGGCCAACTACTCGACATCATTGAGTTCCATAACGGGCAGCCGGGCCAGCTTCACGATGAAGTTCGCAAGCTACGAACTTGTTCCGGCCAATGTTCAGGACGAGCTTGTAGCCGCCAACAAGGAAGACGAGGCATAACGGCGAAACATGTTTATGGCAAGACTGCCGGAACAAAGCCAACCTGCTTTGTTCCGGCAGTCTTGCCGTAGTTGACCTTTTCGGGACAGACTAGCCGGGCGACAAAAAAAGAGAGGGCAACTGTTTGCCGTTGCAAATGATATATGTAATTTTGCATTGGGATGGAATCTGCCGGAAATGCAAGATTGTAACACCTCAGGAATACCGAAGTGAAAATCATATACAAGGTTCAGCAGGCAATGGCTCTTGCCGTATGTGTGCTGATTGTTTCTTCTCTTGCCGTCATTGAGCGCGGCGAATGGTTCGGGCACAAGTTCAGGACAGAGCCGGAAACGGCAAGTGCTGCGAGGAGCGATATGCTGCGGACTCTGGCCGATGGTACCGTTGTGGTCAACACTTCGGGGTTGGCTGCGGATGTCAGGGGCTTTGCGGGCAAGGTCCCGCTTGAGATATTTGTCAAGAACGGCAGGATAGTGGATGTCAAGGCGTTGGATAACGCCGAGACTGGCAACTTCTTCAAGAGGGCGTCGGCTCTGTTTGAGGAGTGGAAAGGCAAAACCCTTGAGGAGGCACACACGATGCAGGTCAATGCTGTTTCGGGGGCGACACTGTCGTCGCGTGCCGTCATAGAAAACATGGAACGTGGGCTTGACTATATGTCAGCGCAGCTTTCCGAAGACCGTCAGGCGGAGAGAGCGGGCGTGTTTGGCGTTTCGCCGCAAAAGATTGCGGGACTTGTTGTGGTACTTATGGCGGCAGTTCTGCCGCTGTTTGTAAAGGACAGGCGGTATGTCTTTTGCCAGACGTTACTCAATGTGGCAGTTCTCGGTTTCTGGTGTGGCTCATTCCTGTCATATTCCTCATTGATAGGCTGTGCAGCCAGCGGTATCACTGCGGTCTCCGCAATATGTGCGGTGATGCTCCTGACAGCGTTTGTTTATCCTCTGTTCGGCAGAAAATCCCATTACTGCACGTTCGTGTGTCCCTTGGGGGCGTTGCAGCAGCTGGCAGGTAAGACCGTTAAACGAAAATTGGTCATAAAGCCCCGTGTGCTGCGCCGCCTGGACTTGTTCCGCCAGGTGCTGTGGGCATTGCTGATGCTCCTTATATGGAGCGGAGTGTGGAGCGAATGGGTGGACTATGAACCTTTTTCCGCTTTTCTCTTCCAATCAGCATCGTGGGTGGTCATAGCTATCGCTGCCGTATTCGTGGCTCTGTCATTTGTGGTGGCACGTCCTTATTGCCGCTTTGTTTGCCCGACGGGGACTTTGCTCAAATTCAGTCAAAGATTGAAATAAATTGTCATGGCGATGAAACCTTCAGTATTTTTGAATGTGGTGCTGGCTGTTGCGCTTGTAGTGGTTGCGACAAGATGGGTCGCAACCGGCAGAGGAGGCTCCGCTCGGACTTCCGTTGATACAGACAGCGTGGTATACGACAATATAATGACACGCACTTCGGTGAGATCCTATCTTGACAAGCCGATTGAAGACTTCAAGATACAAAGACTCCTGCATGCGGGAATGGCAGCCCCGACGGCGGTGAATACTCAACCATGGCGTTTTGTGGTAATAAAGAACCGTTCTTCTCTTGATAAAATCGCAGAACTCACGCCCAACGCCAGAATGGCGGCAGAGGCACCCCTTGCCATCGTGGTGTGCGGTAATATGGAAAACGAAAAGGAAGACGTTGTGCGCAAATTCTGGACACAAGATCTGTCGGCAGCTACCGAAAACATTCTCCTTCAGGCTCATGCCATGGGACTTGGTGCAGTGTGGACAGGCATATATCCCGATCGGGAACGCTGTGGCGCAATCTCCGGTCTCCTTTCCCTGCCCGATTATATAATTCCGTTCTGCACGATTGTCATAGGCTATCCGAAGGGGGAACAACATCCCAAGGACAAATGGAAGCCGGAGAACGTGACCTATGAAGAACCGGACTGTTAGTGCCAGGCCATGAGTGCTTAGCCCTCCAATGCCAAAACTTAATTAAACGATATGAGAAAACTTTTCATGGCGATATTGTCTTTGATCGCAGTATGTTCGCCCTTGACGGCAGGCATCAACATTGACTTGAAAACAGCTACGGGCGGAGCATTCCATGCGGAGCAACTGTATGGAGTGTGCCCGTTGGCCGACGGAGAGAGCTTTGCGCGCATAAGTCCCGACCGCAAGCGAATTGTGCGCTATTCATTCCGGACAGGTGAGGAAACCGGTGTGGTCTGTGATCTGGCCGGAGTCCGCGGTGCGGAACTGAAAGGGATGGACGGCTATATCATGTCTCCCGATGAAAAGCGCATCCTTATACAGACCCAAACCGAACAGGTCTACCGCCATTCCAAAAAAGCGGAATACTACATATACTCCGTGGATAACAGAACCCTTGAACCCCTTTCCAAGAACGGTCCGCAGCAAGAGCCCATCTTCTCGCCCGATGGCACCATGGTGGCTTTCGTGCGCGACAACAACCTGTTTTTGGTGAAGCTTCTGTTCAATAACAGCGAGAGTCGGATAACGGCCGACGGTAAATTCAACCATGTACTCAACGGTATTCCGGACTGGGTCAACGAGGAGGAGTTTTCCTACAGCCGTGCATTTGATTTCAGTGCAGACAGCAAGATGCTTGCATGGGTGCGATTTGACGAAAGTCGTGTGCCGCTCTATGAAATGCAGATGTTCAAGGGGCTTGCTCCCGAACGTAAGGACAATGCCGAGTACCCGCACGACTACAGTTATAAGTATCCCGTAGCCGGTCAGCGGAATTCCGAAGTTGCGGTTCTATCCTACGACATAAAAAGCCACGTGACCCGCCGTATGGCTTTGCCGCTTGACTGTGACGGCTATGTCCCGCGCATCAAGTTCACCGACACTCCCGACCAACTTGCCATTGTAACGCTTAATCGTCATCAGAGCCGCATGAATATATATATGGGTGATGTGCGCTCCACCGTGTGCAGGCAAATCTTTACAGAGAGCGATGACCGCTACGTGAAGGAGGACGCTTATCAGCAGCTGAAATTCTTTGGCGACAATTTTGTGGTTCAGAGTGACCGTTCCGGGTTGCGCCAACTTTACTGGTATTCCACCACGGGACAACTGCTCAGACAGATTACCGACCAGCCTTGCGAGGTGTGTGAGTTCTATGGCTATGAGCCCAAGAGCCAGACGTTCTATTACAGTGCCAAGGACGGCAATGCAACGCGTACTGCCGTTTTTGCCACCGATATCAAGGGCAGGACGCGCAAACTCTCTTCCGAGACCGGTAGCAATTCCGCCACGTTCAGTTCCTCCATGAAATATTTCATCAACGTTTATTCCAACATGACCACTCCTCCGGTTACTACACTGCGTGACAACAGTGGCAAAGTTCTCAAGACCTTGATTGACAACGCTAAGCTCCGCGAGCGTGTGGCCAAGTACAATATGCCCATAAAGGAGATGTTCACGTTCAAAACAGCCGATGGGATTGAGTTGTACGGGTGGATGATGAAACCCGTTGATTTTGACCCAAGTAGGAAATGTCCCGTCATCATGCACCAGTATTCCGGTCCCGGTTCGCAATCCGTACAGGACTCCTGGAATGCGGGTTCCAACGGTGCTGGCGGCTCTTATGAGGCTTATCTTTGCAGCCAGGGGATCATTTGCGTTACGGTTGACGGGCGCGGCACTGGCGGTCGCGGAGCGGACTTTGAAAAATGCACCTACCTCCATCTCGGTCAACTTGAGGCTCATGATCAGGTGGAAACAGCGATATGGCTCGGCTCTCTGCCTTATGTGGACAAGGACAATATCGCCATTTGGGGATGGAGTTTCGGCGGCTTTAACACCGTCATGAGCATGAGCGAGGGAAGGGGTGTGTTCAAGTGCGGAGTGGCGGTAGCCCCACCCACCAGTTGGCGCTATTACGACACTGTGTACACGGAACGCTATATGCGTACCCCACAGGAAAATCCCGGCTATGATGATGACTGCATCGCCCGTGCCTCCAAGCTCCACGGCAACCTGCTTATCTGCCACGGATTGGCTGACGACAATGTCCACGTGCGCAACACCTATGAGTATGCAGAGGCTCTGGTGCAGGCCGACAAACAGTTCGAAATGCAGCTTTACACCAACCGCAACCACAGCATCTACGGCGGCAACACACGCCAGCATCTGTTTAAGAGAATAACGGACTTCTTTCTTGACAACCTGAAATAGATGGCGGCACTGTATCTGATACCCGTCACTCTCGGGGCTACGTCAGTAGAGCAGGTACTACCTTCCTACAACCATGGTGTCATTATGGCAATACGCCATTTCATCGTGGAAGAGGTGCGCACGGCGCGCCGGTTTATCAGACAGGTGGACAAGGCTGCCGACATAGACAGACTGATTTTTTATCCAATGGGCAAGCATGCAGACCGCACCCTGTTTGACCGGTATTTGGAGCCTCTGCGCAAAGGCGAGGATATGGGCATCATATCCGAGGCAGGCTGCCCCGCTGTGGCCGATCCCGGTGCCGAAATAGTGGCTATTGCCCAGAGCGAGGGAATGAGAGTGATACCTTTGGTCGGTCCGTCTTCCATCATAATGTCGCTGATGGCGAGCGGCTTCAACGGACAGAATTTTGCTTTCTACGGTTATCTGCCTGTCGGCAGCCATGAGCGTCTGGCCGCTCTCAAGCGCATGGAGTCTGTTTCCGCTTCCTTGCACCAGACCCAGATTTTCATAGAAACGCCGTTCCGCAACCATCAGATGATAGATGCTGTTCTTGTCGCTTGCCGCCCTGATACCCGGTTGTGCATAGCGGCAGGCATAACTTGCGGCGAAAGCGAATACATACGCACCATGCCCGTCAGGCAGTGGCGCAAATCTCTGGCATCAATGCCCGATCTGAGGAAGATTCCGGCAGTGTTTTTGGTCAGTGCAGACAGATAGGTGAAGACTGTTGTTTGTGGCTTTGCCGAAACAACAGGTTTACTGGTGTTCTGGGCGCAGAAGGTCGTTGACTGTCTTGACAGGGTTGAATGTAGAGAGCGGCACTTCAACGAATGCGGTAAGCCAGTCGCTCATTGCCCCATTCCACAGTCCCGGACGTTCAAGAGCCTTGAGTTCTCGTCCGTCTTTTGACTTCTGCGAGATGAACCCCGTTGACTTGTCCACATATTGACTGAGGTCAAAGCGTGTTCCGTCATATCCTTTGAATGCACAGACAAGGTCTACCGGATTGAAGTGGGTTCCGTTTCGGAACATCTCTACAGAAGCCGTATCATTCATGTCTATCTGGTTGCTCTCAAGAATCTGCAGAGAAACAGTCCCGTCGGGGTTGTACGCCAAAAACGGTCCTCCGCCCGGCTCTCCCACATTTTTCACCATGGCGCATACGCGCATAGGACGGTTGAGCTTTCGTCTGAGCTCGCCGGTTGTGCCGGCAAGTCCCTTGATGCAGAAATGCTTTTCTAGAAAACCCTTGATTTCATCGAGCAAGGCGGCGGAGGGCGATGCTGTATCCAGCTTTCGTAGATAGCCGAACGTTTTTTGCTGTAGGACTGTCAGGTATCCGGCAATCAGTTTCTTGTAGCGCACGGTATCGCCCTTGAGTCTGTCAGGCACTACGTTGTCAATATTCTTTATAAACACAATGTCGGCATCAATGGCGGAGAGGTTCTCTATGAGCGCGCCGTGTCCTCCAGGGCGAAAAAGCATCTTCCCGTCCGCAGTCCTGAATATTTCGTTGCCGGGTGTAACGGCGATGGTGTCGGTCGACGGTTTCTGTTGCGATAGCGATATGTTGAATCTGGTCTGGAGAGAAGCCTCTGCCAGCGGCAGATTCTTTCTCAGCAGGGCCTGGAACAACTCCTGGTGTTCGGTCGAGACGGTGAAGTGCAGGTGTGCCGTGCCTGTGCTGTCCTTGGCGTATAGTGCGCCCTCCACAAGATGCTCCTCCACAGGCGTGCGCGCGCCGTCCGCATAGGAATGGAATTTAAGCAGTCCTTTAGGCTTTCGCCCATAGTCCATGCCGTCGGGGGTGAGCAGGGCTTTCGCAATATCCTTGTGCCTCCCGTTGCCGACAAGTCTGTCAATGTCGGTATGGTAAAGTTTTTGGCAGGTGGCGTTGAGCTCGCTGTAGAATGCGAAGCTGGTGATATGGGCAAAGAAAATCTTCTCAAAGTCAGTGGTGGGTTCATCGTAGTCTGCGCTGATAAAGGAGAACAAATCCTTGAACATACGTGAGGCTGCACCGCTGGCTGGCACAAATTTGACAATTTTGTAGTCGCCTGAAGCAGTATAGGCATCCCAGAACTGGCACAGGGAGCAGATTTCTCTGTTGCTGAATATGGTGATACCGTTGCCGGGCGTGGCGGCTCCAGCGAGTTTCAGAAAAGGAAATCCCCGGCGGAAAGTCAGCAACTCTTCTTCAAGCTGGTGGGGAAAAATTCCAAGCGTCTGCAGTTGCTCAAGGTCTTTTGGCTGTAGCATGGCAAAGTGGTTTTCTTGCGGTTTATTTGTGTTTGTCTATGGTTGCACGCGCACTCTCGACAGAGGATGCTGTCGCACCCAGTTCTTGTGCTTTCAGAAAATCCTCTTCTGACAGAGTCCTCTGCCCGATGCGTCCATGGAGCACGGCACGGTTAAGATAGACCGTTGGGTTGTCGGGGAGCAGCTCAATGGCCTTGTTGAAATCATAGAGGGCAAGTTGGTTTCTACCGGTTTCCATCTCGAAAGTTCCCCTCATCTCATAGAGTGCTGCTCCTTTTGGGTTTTGTATTATTAGGTTGTCCATGATCTCTATGGCGGTCTCATGGTGTCCCTGCCCTGCTTCTATTACGGCTACGGCAGTATTGGCGGATGTGTGTTGCGGTTCAATGGCCAGCACCTTTCGGTATTCGCCCAGAGCGTTGTCCAGCTTGTCCTGCTGCTGGTAGGCGTACCCCTTGTAGAAGAGAGCCTGCGGGCAGGACGGCTTGAGTTCCAGAAAAGCGGAAAAGCAGCCTAAAGCCGTGCCGTAGTCCTTGAGGACAAGGCTCACGATGCCGCGGCGTTCGTATGCTTTTGCCATGTTTTCGTTGAGGCGGATGGACTTGCGGTAATAGTCGGAAGCTGTGCGGTAGTTGCTGCTGCGTTCAGAAAGCTGTCCCAGTTGGAAGAAAATCTCGGCATTCGACGGGTGCGCCGGCAGGAAATCCGTCGCCTTTCTGAATGTTACCTCTGCCATGCCCAAAGAGTCAGCAAGAAGTTGGCGGTAGCCCTTGCAGACCAGAGCTATGTAACAGTTCTGCTCGGCTTCGGTATATCCTGTTGAGGATATGCTCCGCTCGTCGGGCGACACCGGCTCGATTCTGGGTTTGTCGCCAAAATCCACCCTTGCCTGCGCTGCAACACAGGCGGGACGTGTTGTGGCAAATCCCACCAAAAGCAGTAATGATAGGAGTGGCGTGTTCATTGGTATCTGCAGGTGCGGTTTCATTCGGCAAATGTAGTGAAATTAAGTAGACCGATGCTGATATTTGACTGGAAAAAGTTATGTACGACAGCGGAATGTAAATGAATAAACTTCGGCTTTTATGTCGGTTATTCATAAAAATCCCGCATGCCGGAAGATTTTAGTCCGGGCGGTGTGATTTTCGCTGTACAATTCCCCAAGTTATGATTATTTTATCTAATTTTGCCGCTCGTCCGACTGTAACTGAAACAGAGAATCTCGTTATATTTATTCACATCTAAAAACATTCCAAAACAAGAAATGAAAAGAATTTTTGCTATCGCTTTGGGCTTTGTGCTCACTTTGGGAGTTATGGCAGATGACCTCTCGGCATTCAACGGTCTGGTGGGACGTCTGCTCCCCAACCTGTCTTCGCAGATTGAGGGAAAGAAACTTCCCGCCAAGAAAACCGGCGACTATTTCCAGTTGTCAACGGAAAACGGGAAACTCATCGTTGCCGGCAACAATGCCAACTCTATGGCTGTGGGTCTGAACTATTACCTCAAATACTACTGCAACACGGTGGTCTCATGGTTTGTCGATGAAAAGTTTGATGCCCCCAAGGTTATTGTTCCCATTGCCAGCTCCGTAACTATCAATGCCCGAGTGAAGAACCGTTTCTTCCTCAATTACTGCACTTTCGGCTATACCATGCCGTGGTGGAACTGGAGAGACTGGGAGCACTTTATTGACTGGATGGCCCTTAATGGCGTTAATCTGCCACTCGCTATCACCGGACAGGAGTCCATCTGGCGCAAGGTGTGGATGAAGATGGGGCTTACCGATGAAGAGGTGCGTGCATACTTTACCGGTCCTGCTCACCTCCCTTGGCACCGTATGATGAATATTGACTATTGGCCTGGCCAGGAGGGGGTACTGAAAGCTGTGCCCATGTCATGGCTGAACGATCAGGAGGAATTGCAGAAGCAGATTGTGAAGCGCGAGCGTGAATTCAATATGCGCCCTGTGCTACCGGCTTTCGCGGGTCATGTACCTCAAGAGTTGGCAAAATACTATCCTGACGCCAAAATCACGAAGATAGCATCGTGGTCAGGATACTCCGACGAGTACGCCTGCTCTTACCTTGACCCTCAGGACAAGCTCTATCCGCAGATCCAGAAGCTCTTCATGGAAGAAGAAATCAAGACCTACGGCACAGACCACATATACGGGCTTGACCTTTTCAACGAACTTGAGCCGCCTTCATACAAGTCTGACTACCTCGCACTGCAGGGTAAGCACACTTTCGAAAATCTCAAGAAAGCCGATCCAAAGGCCATTTGGCTTCAGATGACGTGGTTGTTCTACAATGAATGGAGAGACTGGGGAGTCCGTGAGAACAAGAACGGTGACGTTGCCGCTCCCGGTGAGCCGGGAGACTCGTGCGCACGCATACGCAAGTACATCACCTCTTATCCTAAGGACCGTTCCATCCTGCTTGACTACTACTGCGAAAACACTGAAATCTGGAAGAAGACCGACAAATACTACGGAGTTCCCTATATATGGTGTTACCTTGGCAATTTCGGTGGCAACACCTCTCTGAGCGGCAACCTTGCGGAAATCAACAAGCGCATTGAAAACACTTACAAGAACGGTGGTTCCAACTTCTCTGGCATAGGTTCTACGCTTGAGGGCTTTGACTGCAACACTTTCATGTATGAGTTCGTCTTTGAAAAGGCGTGGGAGATTGAACAGACCAAAGATGTCACCAAGTGGATTGAACATGTGGCCGATGAGCGCTCTGGCGTGAAAGACGAGAACATACGCGCCGCATGGAGGTTGCTCACCGAGACTGTGTATACCGATGCCGACCACCCGGGACAGTGCCCGCAGATCAATGTACGCCCGTTCATGTCCGACAAGTGGGGTGAGAGCGAGAACAAGTTCCGCACCTACTATCGTAATGTGGGTGTGAAATATGACAATAAGGATCTCCTTGACGCGGTGGAACTCCTGCTCAAGGGCAAGAGTTCCGCGCAGAATTACCAGCTTGACGTGGTGAACTTCACACGCCAGCTGCTGGGCAACTACTCGTTCGCTATCTTCTCTGCCTACAAACAGGCCTACAAGAAAGGAGATTTCAACACGATGCAGGAAAAGGAACGTCTGATGCTGTCACTGATGGAAGACGTTGATCGCCTTTGCGCAACGCAGAACACTTTCCTTGTGGGCAAATGGATCGAAGAAGCCCGTGCCAAGGGCGGCAAGGACTCCCTTGAAATCAAGTACTACGAGCAGAACGCGCGCAACCTCCTCACCACGTGGGGTGAAAAGGCATCTCTGCTCAACGACTACGCCAGCCGTCAGTGGAACGGTCTTGTAGGCTCATTCTATGCCCAGAGATACAAGTTCTTCTTCGCTGCTGTAAACAAGGCTGTAGTTGAAGGCAAGGAGTTCGGGGAAAAAGAGGAGAAAGAGGTGCAGAAGACCATCACTGATTTCGAGGAGAAATGGTGGAAAGACTGCCTCGGTGAGTTCCCCTCCAAGCCTCAGGGCGACGGAGTGGCCATTTCGCGTGAGCTGGTTGCCAAGTGGAAGCCGTATATCATGGCTAACAACGACACCAAGTACCGTAAGAACAAGTAAGGACTGTACACTCCACAAGATAAGCCGCAAGCAGGAAATGCCCGCTTGCGGCTTTTTTGAGAGACGCGCTTGCTCCGCCTTTCAAAAAGCGGTAAATTTGCCTGTGCAGTACTGTCTGCAGAGGCTGCAAAACGGACTGACTAATATGTACGTACTATGGAATATATGTCACAGGAGGGCTACGATGAACTGGTGGCCGAATTGGAACGGTTGGAAAAGGTAGACTTGCCGGCGGCGCGCGATGCCATCGCCGAGGCGCGCGACAAGGGGGATCTCAGCGAAAACTTTGAATACCATGCAGCCAAGCGCGAGCAGGGGCGCATTCTCGGTCGCATACGCTTCAAGCGCCGTGTGCTGGAGAACGTGCGCGTGCTTGACCGATCGCGTCTACAGAACGATGTGGTGGGGCTGCTGAGCCGGGTGAGGATAACGAACCTCGACAACAATATATCAACGACGTACCTTGTGGTCAGCCCGCACGAGACAAACCTGCGTGAGGGAAAGATTTCCGTTAAGTCTCCCATAGGGCAGGCTCTGGTAGGAAGAAAGGCTGGCGATGTGGTTGACGTGCGCGTACCGGTCGGGATTGTCAAGCTGCGCATAGACAGCGTTTCCCTCTGAAATTGTTGCAGTTTGCCATTTTGGCATTGTTTTACGTCCTCTTGATTGCTGTTTTTGCCATTTTGGCATTGTTTGTTTGTGCTGGCACACCATATGCAATATATAGTGGTGAAAGCCGAAAGCTCCAAAGGGCTTGAGGCAAGGACAAACAAAAACAACAATTTAAAATAGGAGGTTATTATGTTACCAGTAATGAGAACTAACGGTTGGTTTCCGACAGTGTTTGATGAACTTTTCAACAACGATTGGATGCCCAAGATGAAGACTACCGAGCCGGCTATCAACGTGAAGGAAGACGAGAAAGCTTACACCATGGAAGTGGCTGTGCCGGGTATCAAGAAAGAGTATTGCCGCATTAATGTCAACAACGACGGCAACCTTGAAGTTGCGATTGAAAACAAGTTCGAGCACAAGGACGAGGACAAGAAGGAACACTACATCCGCCGTGAATTCAGCTATTCGAACTACCAGCAGACTTATGCTCTTCCCGAAAACGTGGTTAAGGAAAAGATTTCCGCCAAGGTGGAGAACGGTGTGCTCTGCATTACAATGCCTAAGCTCACCAAAGAAGAAGAGAAAAAGACCCAACTGCAGATTGAAGTGAAATAACCGCAGTCTGCTGGAGGTGCAGGAAATGCGCCGGATACGGTTGGGCAGACCATACACCGCAGGGCGGGACAACGGGCAATCTTTCAACAGCCGTGTTGTCCCGCCCTGTTTGTGTTTTCTCTGACTCTTTCCGTTGGATGTGTGGAAAAACAGTGCAGCTGATTTTGCGCAAAGAGAACCACATCTGCACGTGAAGACAGGTGTGGCTCTCTTTGTTGCTGTGGTCTGTGCGGTTTCAGTTTTCGCCGACAAGCGGGAACATGGCCATGCGGTAGGCGAGGAAGCCGTAGGGCACGAGTTTGATGCTGACGTCTTTACGGAGCGTAGCAGGAGGAGTGAGCGGCATGGTGGGGTCGCCCTTGTCGGGATTCCAGTCAACGAGGTTGGCTTTGGCAGTGATGGCCAGGGGGGCGTTGCTGTAGTGCCACATGAACGGGTGTTTTACCGCGGATGTCTCCACAGTGCAGCCCTGCAGGCTCTGTGGGGTGAGCGCATAGCGGAATTCCGTCCACAGTTCCTCGTTGTTGTCGAAAAAATCTCGGTTGGCGCGCTGCATTGACATGGCGCAGAGCAGTGGTCCGTAGCTTACCCAGGCACAGCGTCCCTGCGGCATGAAGCCGTCAAGTTCCATACTCCCGTTGTAGCCTACCATTATTCCCCACGACGGGGCCTTTTTGCCTTGAAAGAAAGGGAATTTCTCTTCGCCCGTCACCAGCACGGGCTTCATGGGGAAGACAAGCTCAAATTTGTCGCCGACTTTCCATTTGCCGCGCAGCACGAAGCAGCCGTTCTCTGTATGTGGATTCACGGCTTTGCCGTTGACGGTAAGCGAGGGGTTGTCGCACCATTCCGGAATGCGCAAGCGCAGAACTTGGTCTTGCGGTATGGCATTGACGGTGAACGTCAGTTTGTCGCGGAACGGATATTCCGTTTCGCACTTGATGTCAAGTCTGCCATCGCGAGTCTGGAGGTGCGCCGGGCCGTAGGTGAGCCATAGAATGTCGCCGTCGCCGTTGACCAAAGCCATGTTCATGATGTAGTTGGGCAGGGCGCGGTTGATATTGGATGGGCAGCATGTGGGCCAATGCATTTCCTTGTAGTAGGTGCCGTCATCGCGTATGCGGAGATGGAAGCCCGGAATGCGGTTGGGCGCCTGGGTGTACACGCACTGTGTGAACGAGGGGTTGACCGCACCCGGAAGCGCATTGAAGGCATCGCGCTCTATGCGGTCTCCGTAGCGCGTCATGCCGGTGGCGCGCGCCAGCCAGATGTTTGACCACATGAAGTCGGAAACATCGCAGCTCTCGGCAGCTTCAAAGGCTCCTACGCCGTGGAGGAACTCGTTGGACGAGTTGACACCCGTAGGCAGCATGGTGTTGTCTTGCAGAAACTCGTAGGCGTTTACTGATGCCGCAAGGTATTCGGGATTGTTGTTCCAGATATAGCCTATGGCCGGCAGCTTGGCCGGCTCGTTGTAGCTCACGCCGTGGCAGATTGCGGTGCGCAGGAATTCTTTCCTGTGAACCCACGTTTCCACGTAGGCCGGTTCATAGTTCTTGAGAACTTGCAGCGCGCGGTTGGCGAAGCTCATGTCGCCCGTGATGCGCGACAGCTCGAACATATTTTCAATTCCGCATATTTTGCGCATGTTGTCAAGGTTGCCGCCGTTGAACGGGTCTTTCTGTTTGGTGTCGAATGCAAAGAGCGGGAAGTTGGCGTACACTTTCTTGAGCATATTGAGTACGCGTTCGTCTTGAGTGGCACTGTAGTAGGCAATGGCGGCGCGGCAGAAGAGACCCTCGCTCCAGTACAGACCGTAGTCGGCATCAACTTTTCCCCACGACTCCACGTAGTTCTTGTTGGTGGAGTGTATATAGCCGTTTGGTTTCTGGCGTGCTATTACCGTTTCCATCACGCGGCGGCTGCGGTTGATGAGCAAGGAGTCGTCAAGCAGAAATCCCAGACGGGTGAAGCCGTCGGTGTAGTAGGCCGTCTGCTCGTAGTGCCACCAACCGCCCTGTGTCGGGTCACTCCATCCGCGCGCAAATTCGGTAAAGTCGATGCCTATTTTCTTTGTCATGCCGTTGGCGGCTTTCTGTGCCCATTCCTTGAGCCATCCTTCGGGTTTCAGCTCTCCGAGTTCAAAAGGGGCGTACGCTTTAGGATTGGCTTTTGCTGAAATTTGGTCTTGTGCTACAGAGGGAAGGCTGCATGCCATAAGGGTACTGACCACAAAAGTTTGAAGTTTAAATCTCATAGCTTTGAATGTTTGTTTTAATTGTAAGTAGTTGTTCAAAATGTTTTATAAGTAATAAGTAAGTATTCATGTTCTAAAACAATTATGAGCACCTGCTTTACGTTTATAATCTTTTCATTTTATGGAATGTCCGGAAAAATTGTATTAAGGGTGGGTGTCGGAAATGTTTACCGTTACCAAATATCTTCTGCTTCTGTACCGGCATAGACACTCTTGGGTGCATATTCAAGATAGTCCAATTCAAAACTTGCCGATGTGTTCTCAAGTACGTTCTTGACTCGCATATACAAATGCTGTGAAGGGTCTATGGTGCCGGTGTAGACAATGTAGCGCAGTCGGGCATAAGGTGCTTTGACCGAAGAGCTTCTCATTGACTCTAACGGAGGTGTGCCCTGTCCTGTCTTGATGCCATCGTGCTGAGGTGGCTTCATATACCCTCGGTTCCGCATGTCTTTGTCGTTCTGACGGTTAATCTCCCAGTCGTTGCCGTCAAGTTGGTAACCCACGGAGTTGCTGAATACGTCGAGGCGCAAGTCTATTGGTAATCCACAGGCGTGAAGGCGGTTAGGGCCTGTTCCGATATAAAGCTGTGCCATGCCGAGTGAGGCGTAGTGAGCCACACTGATTCTAAACTCATAGGTTCCGCGAAACGGCACCGGGGGTAGGGCCACGGTGAAGTCATATTGTCCGCTGATGTTGTGCTCGTCGCCTTGGTAGTTCTCTATTGTGGCATAATAATATGAGATATATTTGTAGTTACAGCCTTCGGTCATTTTGATGCGGTCAAAGTAGCCGGCGGGGAAATAATAGTTTTTGCTGTCTTTTACCTTACGATAATTATTGGTGATAAGTTCGGGCAACAAAGAGGAAAAGTCCCAACGTATGCGTTCGTTGAGCACCGAGTTTGGTACACCGTCATCATATACAAGAGGTTCGCTGATGGTGTAGTAGAAACCGTTGAGGGCCTGGTGTTGATAGTCTTTGTTGGTCTCGTATATCAGAACCCCCGGTCGTTGCACACTCTTTACTTTGAGGTCTGTTCCATAAGGACCATAGTCGTAGGTCACTTTGCGATTGATGCGTTTTCCGTCAGATTCAGAACCTTCAGTTATTTTCATCAGCCGACGTTGTGACTTGCCCATGGTTTCGTAATATTCGTAGCAATCGACGCCCAATTGGGTGGGGTTTTCATAACCGTAACCCATTTCGCAGTGGTGCAACACGATTTGGTCCCAGCGGATACGCATGGGCAATAGGTGGTAGGCTACAAATTTGTTTACTGCATTATTTTCATTTTTAGGATTGTCATTGGTGTAATTTGGATATATCAACCTGCATTTGTTTTTGATGGCAGTGTATATCTGGTCCCAGTTGGCTATGGTTCCATTGGGGTTGTATTCTATGTTGGGAAGCTGCCAATATCTTGCAAGCACGCTGTCTGTCTCCACAAAGGCCGTGTAGCCGAAATACCGGTGTTCGGGAGCGTAGATAGGCTCGCCGTTTGTGGCAGTACCTGTGCCGTGGTCGAGCTTTTCGTAAGCCAGATCCCGATACTTTGCCATAGAATCCTGCCATCCGGTGATGCGCAACAGTTCTCCGAATATTTGCAGATTGGGCGTCTGTTTGATTAGCTCTGCCAAATTAGAGTTGGAGAAGTCCAAAACGCGGTCAATGGTGTGTACCACACCGTTAGACGCTTCGAGGTCGCGATTTATGACATTAGACTTGTTGTTGAGCATTATTACGGAGTTGCTTTCACCGGCTTTGAAACTTACGGTTATGAAGCGGTCGTCAAGATTGGTGTGGTCAAGTGCTCCGGAATTGAAATCGGTAGAGAAATAGGCTTTAGAGTCCTTGGTGTCAATGATAGAGTTCTTTACTATGGACGTGGCCACCGAGTCTGATATCTGTGTTATGTCAAAGTTGTTAGTGTTGTATATGGAGTCAAGAAACAGGCTTATGGCTTCGTTTGTAGGGGCAAAAACGGTATAGTTGCCTCTTGCAGAAAGCAGTTGTGCCGCAGTTGATGACAACTTGTCGCTGAAGCGCACCTTATTGAGAATGTTCACGAAATCGCTGTTGTCAGGCTTTCCCTTGAGGATGTCTATAACAGTTTTGCTCTTGAAAGCGTAAATGTCGCTCTCGTCGATGTTGTCTGAACAGCCGACAGACATGAAGAGCGGTATTGCCGTCAGCATTGACAGTAGCAGTTTGTTGGCAGACATGATGAATGTAATCTGATTCCTGAAGTTCA
>CAVHBF010000009.1:0-1893 GCA_963634195.1 Bacteroides thetaiotaomicron
CTCCTGACTTGCGCACCATAGCCATCAAGCCATGGGACAAGTCGATGTTCCGTGTCATTGAGAAGGCCATCATCGACTCAAGTGTCGGCATTATGCCCGAAAACAACGGCGAAGTCATTCGTCTGGCCATTCCTCCGCTCACTACCGACAGGCGCAAGGAACTCGTGAAGAAATGCACCAAGGAGGGCGAGAGTGCGCGCATAGCTGTCCGCAACGCGCGCCGTGACGGAATAGAGAAACTCAAGAAAGGCATAAAGGACGGCTTGAGCGAAGACGTGGAAAAAGATGCGGAGACCGACTTGCAGAAAATCCACGACAGGATCATGAAGAAGATAGACAACATCCTTGCCGAGAAAGAAAAGGAAATCATGACTGTCTGATCCTCCTGCCAGAACACAGCTTGCCGTGCGGTTTCGTGCGGAAAAACATTGTAGACTCTCCTTGTGATGTGCAGATGCATGGTCTTGTAATAAAAAACACGGGCAGCTGGTTCTATGTGAGAACAGCCGACGGCGAAGTCGTTCCATGCAAGGTGAAGGGAAATTTCCGCCTCAAGGGAATACGCAGCACCTCGCCGGTGGTTGTGGGTGATTGTGTCTGTTTTGAGAAGAACAGGGAGGGCACCGCTTTCATTTCCGCTGTCGGCGACCGTCGCAACTGTATCGTGCGCAAGGCCGCCAATCTCTCCAAACAGAGCCATATTCTGGCCGCCAATATTGACGTGTGCCTCCTTGTCGTGACATTGAAGGAACCTGTCACGTACCCCGTGTTCATTGATCGTGTCCTTGCCACCGCCGAGGCTTATTCCGTTGATGTCTCCATTGTAGTCAACAAAGCAGACCTCCTTGACGGAACCGGGCTTGCCCGGGCGCGGGAAATGGCGCGTCTGTATGAATCGATAGGCTATAGGACTTATGTGGTGTCGGTTTTGCGTGGCGAGGGACTAGAGTCGCTCGCCGACAGCCTCAGGGGAAAGGTGGCACTGCTTGCCGGCAACTCCGGTGTGGGCAAGTCCGCCCTGCTCAACAGGCTTGTCCCGACGGCAAACGCCCGCACGTCATCCGTTTCCGAAGCCCATCTGTCAGGCACCCATACTACCACTTTCAGTGCCATGTATGACTTGCCCGGCGGCGGTGCGCTGATAGATGTTCCCGGAGTCAAGGGTTTCGGCACTTTCAATTTCGGACGCGGGGAGGTCTCGCACTATTTCCGCGAGATATTCGCCATCGGCAGGAAATGCCGTTTCGGCAACTGCATTCATGTCAACGAACCGGGCTGTGCAGTGCTGGAGGCGGTGGAAAACGGGGAGATAGCCATGTCGCGCTACAACTCATACCTCAATATGCTTGACGACGAGGAAGAAAGGAAATACCGTGCCGGTTATTGAAAAATACTGTTGCCTATGTTGCTGACGATAATCATAACACTCTTTGTGGTGTCTTTTGTGTTATATATGGTTGAGGTGTTCCTCATGCCGGGTTTTGGTGTGTGCGGTCTGCTGGGCGCCGTGTGTGCGCTGGCCGGGCTGGGTGTCGCCTTTGCCGTCTACGGGCTTGCAGTGGGGCTTGCGCTCACAGTCGCGGTTTTGGCGGTGGGATTTTGGCTGCTCTACTGGGTAATGCACTCGCGCCGTCTGGAGCGGTTGTCCCTCCATGCGCGGATAGACTCATCCGTGGCCAACGAGCGGTTGTCGCAGATAGCTGTCGGCGACCGGGGAGTTGCGCTCACACGTCTGGCCCTTGTGGGAAACGCCAGTATCAACGGGGTGGAGTGCGAGGTGCGTTCGGCCAAGGGGTTCATCGATGAGGGGACTCCGGTCGTTGTCACCGGAATCCATCTCAGCGAGGTCTGCGTGGTTCCGGTTGAAACCGGCGACAATCCGCAGTGATGAAG
>CAVHBF010000009.1:1903-10466 GCA_963634195.1 Bacteroides thetaiotaomicron
GAAGACGCACATGTCTAATTCAACATACAAACAATTATGGATCCGTTTTTTATTTATGTTTGCCTTGGCATAGCTGGCATCGTGTGCCTGTCTGTATTCTTTCATTTCGTGCCGTTCTTTCTCTGGCTGAGTGCCCATGTCAGCGGTGTGCACATATCGCTCATCCAGTTGTTCCTTATGCGCATACGCAATGTGCCGCCATCCATTATCGTGCCGAGTCTCATTGAGGCTCACAAGGCCGGGCTTGACAATGTCACGCGCGACAACCTTGAGGCCCACTACATGACAGGAGGCCATGTGGAACGGGTTGTCCACGCTCTGGTGTCGGCTTCCAAGGCCAACATCGACTTGTCGTTCGAGAAAGCCACCGCCATAGATCTTGCCGGGCGCAACGTGTTCGAGGCTGTGCAGACTTCCGTCAACCCGAAAGTGATTGACACCCCACCCGTGGCGGCCGTGGCCAAAAACGGCATACAGCTCATAGCCAAGGCGCGCGTCACTGTCCGCGCCAACATACAGCAGCTGGTGGGCGGCGCAGGCGAAGACACCATACTGGCCCGTGTGGGCGAAGGCATCGTGTCGTCCATCGGTTCTGCCGAGACACACGAGGAGGTGCTCGAAAACCCCGATTCAATCTCCAAGCTTGTGTTGCGCAAGGGGCTTGATGCCGGCACGGCATTCGAAATTCTCTCCATTGACATCGCTGACATCGATGTGGGCAAGAATATCGGGGCCACTCTCCAGATCGATCAGGCCAACGCCGACAAGAACATCGCGCAGGCCAAGGCTGAGGAACGTCGCGCCATGGCGGTTGCCCTTGAACAGGAAAACAAGGCGAAGACGCAGGATGCCCGCGCTCAGGTCATACTGGCCGAGGCCGAAGTGCCCAAGGCTCTCGCTCAGGCTCTCCGCGACGGTAACATGGGCTTTATGGATTATTACAAGCTGCAGCAGGTCAAGGCAGATACTTCCATGCGCGACAATATCGGGAAGCTCAACCTCGACAATGTGAAGAATACCATCCTGCCCAAGAAGGACAAAGAGTGATGCGGAGAGCTGCCGCAAAAAACATGCGGCCTTGTGCTTGTCATGTCCGCTAAAAGTTGTAACTTTGTGCCCGCTGTCACGAGCTGGCGGCATTTCAAACCTTTTTAAACTATTAAAGAATTATGGCAACAAAAATCAGATTGCAACGCCGCGGCCGTAAGGGCTATGCTTTCTACAGCATCGTTATCGCCGACGTTAATGCGCCACGTGATGGCAAGTTTACTGAAAAGATTGGCACCTACAACCCCAACACCAATCCTGCCACGGTAGATTTGAAGTTTGACCGCGCCCTCTATTGGGTAGAGACTGGTGCCCAGCCTACCGACACGGTGCGCAGCATCCTCTCGCGCGAGGGAGTCTACATGATGAAGCACTTGCGTGGTGGAGTCAAGAAGGGCGCATTCGACGAGGCTGCAGCCCAGGTCAAGTTCGATGCTTGGAAACAGGCCAAGACAGCCAAACTCAACAAGGTGACGGCTGAAGACGCAGAAGCCAAAAAGGCCGATGCAAAGGCACGCCTTGAAGCGGAGAAGAAAGTCAACGAAGCGATAGCCCAGAAAGTGGCAGAGAAGAAAGCCGCCATTGAAGCAGCTAAGGCAGAGGCTCTCGCTCAGGCACGTGCAGAGGCGGAAGCCGCTGCTGCGGCGCAGGACGCTCCTGCGGAAGCACCTGCAGAGACACCGGCTGATGCGCCTGCTGAAACCCCTGCTGAGGCGTAGGTTTTTCCGGGCATATCCCATACATATAATGCGGACAAATTCAGAAAAATGGATTTGTCCGCATTTTTTGTTTTTGCAAAAATGTTCGTACCCGTGTCATCATACGGTCGTGGAGAGCCGTGTTGCCGGAATCTTTGTGGTCTTACACGCGTTGTCCGTGTGGAGGTCGTCAAATGTTCCGTCAGACGGGGCGGGTGTCCGATCCTCCTTTATCTCTTCTTTCTGAAGAAATTCCGCATGAGAGCGGCGGCTTCGTCTGCCATGACTCCGCCGGTGACGGCAGTTCTGGGGTGTATGGCTCCGGGTGAGACAAGCGTGTAGCCGCGCTTGTCGTCTGCCGCCCCGTAGACCACACGGCTCAGCTGTGCCCATCCGATGGCTCCGGCGCACATGGGGCACGGCTCCACGGTAACGTAGAGCGTACACCCGGTGAGATACTTGCCCCCGAGTGTGTCGGCGGCTGCTGTGATTGCCTGCATCTCGGCGTGGGCGGTGACATCGTTGAGGCGTTCCACCATGTTGTGTGCTCGCGCTATTATCCTGTCGCGGCATACTATGACGGCGCCCACGGGCACCTCGCCCTCGTCAACGGCTTTCTGTGCTTCCGTCATGGCGCACTTCATGAAATGATTGTCATCGAACACGTGAGTGGCGTTTTGCGCAAAGTTAGTAACTTTGCTTCAAAAAAGTAACGGCTGATGGCACTCGGTGTGAAATATTTCCATGTGGACGAGACGGATTCCACCAATCTGGAGGTTGTGAGACAGGTTTCCGCCCTTGGTATGGAGGAACGTGAAGGATACGGCTGTTTTGTAGTTTCGGCAGAGTTCCAGACGGCAGGCCGTGGACAGCGGGGCAACCGCTGGGAGTCGGAACGTGGCAGCAACCTGTTGTTCAGTGTGCTGCTCTACCCCGAGGGTGTGGTTGCGGGCCGCCAGTTCGTGTTGTCGCAGGCCATGTCGGTTGCCGTGTGCCGTGCGCTTAACGGGTTGCTCGGCGGTTTCGGCATAAAGTGGCCCAACGACATATACTACGGGGACAGCAAGGTGTGCGGCACGGTCATTGAGACCACGTGGCGCGGTGATCGCGTAGACCGGTGTATTATGGGCGTGGGTATAAACGCCAATCAGGAGGAGTTTCGCGGTGATGCCCCCAATCCCGTCTCTCTGTGCCGGATTCTGGGACATCCCGTAGACTGCCGTATCCTGCTCCGCCGTGTTGTGGGGTTGTTCCTTGATATGCTGCCTCTCATGCACACCGATGGGGCTGACGGCATTGCCGCATTGTACCGGGACATGCTGATACGGAAGGACGGGCTGTACCGTTACCGTGATGCCGGGGGGGAGTTTGAGGCGCGTATGGTTGGTGTGGAGCCTGATGGTCGCCTGGTTCTGTGCGACACTGGCGGGAGAGTGCGCCGCTATATGTTCAAGGAAGTGAAGCACCTGTTCGGCACGGTCGAATGTGAATGAATCCGTCCGAGATGGCTGTACATGGGTTTTGCCGCGATGTTGTCCGGCGGCATTGTTGCGGGAAAAGTTTGACGGTGCAAAATTTCTCCAATTCCCGTTATGTCAGTAAATTTGCAGAAACCTTTTTTTCATAATACGACATGGCAAAATACAACAGGATTCTTCTGAAACTGAGCGGAGAGAGTCTTCAGGGCGGACAGGGCTACGGAATTGACGTGAGCCGTCTCAACGACTATGCTGAGCAGATAAGGCAGGCGCGGGAACTGGAGGTACAGATTGGCATCGTGATAGGTGGCGGCAACATTTTCCGCGGCTTGTCGGGGGTCGGCAAGGGCTTTGACCGCGTCAAGGGTGACCAGATGGGCATGTGCGCCACTGTAATCAACAGCCTTGCGCTGAGCAGCGCACTCGATGCCAAGGGTGTCAGCAACAAGGTGCTTACGGCCATCCGCATGGAGCCCATTGGTGAATTCTACAGCAAGTGGAAAGCCATAGAGGCCCTGGAGCAAGGTTGCGTGGTCATCATGAGCGGCGGCACGGGCAACCCCTATTTCACCACCGATACGGGGTCTTCGCTCCGTGGCATAGAGATCGGGGCCGATGTGATGCTCAAGGGCACAAGGGTGGATGGAGTCTACACTGCCGACCCGGAGAAAGACCCTACCGCCACCAAGTTTTCCAGAATTACCTATGATGAAGTATACAACAGAGGGTTGAAGGTGATGGACCTCACTGCCACCGCCATGTGCAAGGAGAACAACCTGCCCGTCTATGTGTTCAACATGGATGTCTACGGCAATCTCATGAGGGTGCTTAACGGTGAGGACATAGGTACGCTCGTATACTGAACAGACGGCATCAGACTTGTGATAATTGTGAGCGGCATCCGTGCGGGACAGCATTCCTGCACGGATGCCGCTGTTGTAGGATTGGCGGGGTGGTTTGCAGCCGTGTCAGTTTCTGAACTTGTTGCGCCCGGCATCTATGCGCAGGAAGATGAACAGCAGAATGGTGAAGCCCCACAGCGATGAACCTCCGTAGCTGAAGAACGGCAGCGGAATGCCTATGACCGGGGTTATGCCCATCACCATGCCCACGTTGATGAAGAGGTGGAACAGGAAGATGCTCAGCACGCAGTAGCCGTAGATGCGTCCGCTCCGCGATGTCTGTCGCTCGGAAACCCAGAGGAGTCTCAGAATGAGGGCGAGGAACAGCAGCAGTACCGCGGTACAGCCTATGAAACCGTGCTCTTCGCCCACGGTGCAGAAGATGAAGTCGGTGTCCTGCTCCGGCACGTATTTCAGTTTTGTCTGTGTGCCGTTGAGGAATCCCTTGCCGGTGAGTCCGCCCGATCCGATGGCTATCTCGCTCTGGTGGACGTTGTAGCCGGCTCCGCTGAGATCTTGCTCGAGTCCGAGAAGCACTTTGACCCGCTGCTGCTGGTGGGGCTGTAGGGCATGGTTGAGTGCGTAGCTTGTGGAGCAGAACATGACGAGCGACAGTGTGGCAAAGACTCCGATGAGTATGACTTTGTTGTTGCGGCTGCGCAGCCCGCTTGCTACAAGGTATACGGCTGTGTAGACGCACAGGGCTGGCAGAATCCATGCGAGCAGTGCCCCCCCGACGAGAAGTTGCAGCGCATAGCCGCCGGCTATCGCAGACAGCCCACAGAGGAGAAGGTGGCGCAGACAGCGGCCGCGGCGGTTGTAGACGCGCAGCAGCGCAATGCAGAATCCCCATATCAGTACAAGTACGCTGAATGTCCCGACGGAGATACCGCCGCCGGGCATGGGCGTAGTGTCGAATTTCAGTCCCACGACAAAATACACCACGGCAGCAAAGGCCACGAAGAGTACGCTGCCGCTCATGCCCTCGCGGTAAAACACGAGCATAAGCGAGAAATATACGAGTGCGGAGCCTGTTTCGCGCTGCATGAATATCAGCACGATTGGTGTCAGGACTATCAACAGTGCCTGTATGAACATTTTGCGGTTGTAAATGGAGAAGTTGTATGCCCCCATGAACTTTGCCAGCGCGAGCGCCGTGGCGCATTTGGCGAATTCTGCCGGCTGTATGTTGACTGCTCCCAACGAAATCCACGAATATGACCCCTTGATGTTTGTGGCGAGAAACGGCGTGACAAGCAGCAGAACTACCATGGTCACATAGACAACGTTGGCAAACGTGTCGAACAGGCGGTCGTCGGTAAGCAGCAGTACCAGAGCCAGCACCAGCGAGCAGCCTATCCACGCAAGCTGTTTGCCGGAACGCTCGGCAAAGTCGAGGAAGTCGGTGCTGTCGTAGCTGTAGCTTGCGCCGACAACGCTCAGCCATCCCAGAGCGAGCAAGATTAGGTAGAGGAGTATTGTCCACCAGTCAATGGAGTGGAACACGTTTGCGGATTTATCTTGTGCTTGAGCCATAGCTTATCGTTTTTGAGGCAAAGGCGGCGGCCTTGGCTTCGGAGGACGGCGAGAGCTTCCCGTTCAGGTACTGTTCCATTATCAGCGAGCCTATGGGCACGCCGTACACTGCGCCGAAACCTCCGTTTTCAACATAGACAGACACGGCAATCTTGGGGCTGTCCTTGGGGGCGAAGCCCATGAAGATGGAGTGGTCGCGCCCGTGGTTCTGCGCTGTGCCGGTCTTGCCGCACACTTCTACGCCGGGAATGGCCCCGCCGCGGCACGTACCGCCCAGTACGGCCGCCCTCATGCCATCGGCCACGAGGTCGTAGTAGCGTTTGTCAACCATGGTGTAGTGGCGTCTGGTATAGGCCGTGTCGATGTCCTTGCCCTCTATGCGGCGCACCACGTGGGGCTTGTAGTAGAATCCGCGGTTGGCTATGGTCGCTCCGAGGTTGGCTATCTGCAGCGGCGTGAGGAGCACCTCGCCTTGCCCGATGGCATCGCTGATGATGGTCTGCCCGTTCCAGCGGTTGTGACCGTACCATTTGTCGTAGTAGTCGGCGTTTGGGATGAACCCCCTCTTTTCGCCCGGCAGGTCTATGCCTAGCTTGTAGCCGAAGCCCATGGACACCATGTAGTCTTTCCATTTGGTGAGTGCCTTGTAGCATGACCCGTACCGTTTCTTTGAAATCATGTGGTAGAATCCCCAGCAGAAGTATCCGTTGCACGAGGTCTGTATGGCGAAGTGCAGCCGGGTGGGGGAGGCGTGTCCGTGGCATCCCACCCTGAATCTCCCTATCACGAAGCCGCGGTGGCAAGGGTAGGCCGTCTGGGCCGTGACGACATTCTCCTGCAGGAATGTCAGCCCCTGCGATGTCTTGAACGTGGATCCGGGGGGATATTGCCCCATTATGGCCCGGTTGTAGAGCGGCTTGTGGGGGTCGCGGGCAAGCTTGAGGTAGTTCTTGCCGCGGTCGGGTCCTGTGAGTATATGGGGGTCATAGCTCGGCGATGACACCAGACACAGCACCTCGCCCGTGGAAGGCTCTATGGCCACAATGGTGCCGATCTTGCCGCGAAGAAGCCGTTCGCCGAGTTTCTGGAGTTCGTTGTCAAGCGAGAGGTAGAGGTTGCGCCCGGGAACGGCAGCCTTGTCGAAACGTCCGTTCTGGTATGCTCCCTTCATGCGTCCTCTGACATCGCGCAGCAGTATCTGCACACCCTTCTCGCCGCGGAGATCTTTCTCGTAGCTGCTCTCGATGCCCAGTTTGCCGATGTAGTCGCCCCGGTGGTAGTAGGTATCGGAGTCTATGTCGGTTTGGTTCACCTCGCCCACATCGCCTATGACGTGTGCTCCGGCAGTTGTGGAGTAGCGCCTCACGGTGCGTTGCTCGGCGTAGAAACCGTTGAACTTGTAGAGCTTCTCCCTCAGCACGGCGTATTGTCCGGCCGGAATCTGCCCTATGAACAGCTGGGGCGTGTAGCGTGAGTATCCGGTGTTTTTGCGGGTGTCCTTTATCTCGGCCATGCGGTTGGCGTAGTCCTGCCGGGTGATACCTATGGTGCGGCAGAAGTCAAGGGTGTCGATGCCTCGCTGTTCTTCCATGATGACCATTATGTTGTAGACCGGCTCATTGTAGACCATAAGGGTGGAGTCGCGGTCATAGATGAGCCCGCGCGCCGGATACTGTGTCTTGCGGTAGAAGGCGTTTGATTCGGCGTAGGCCTTGTATTCGTCGCTGAAAATCTGCAGACCTGCAAGGCGTACGATATATACCAGCACGATGACGACAGCAATTGCCGCTATGGTATATTTCCGTTTTTCAAGTTCGGGGTTTCTCACTTCGGGCGGTATCGTGGGGCTGTTTATTTCCGTGAACTGCTCCGTATGCTTTCCATGAACCAGATAATCAGAAACGAGAGTACAGAACTCCCCATGATGTTGATGGCGGTGTCCACAGGATTGAAGAAGTTGAAAGTCATTATCAGGTAGAACACGGTAGTCTGTATGAAGACCGTCACTGCGGCATAGCGCAGGAAAAAGTACGTGCCGAGAGTTCTGGTTGACGGGGCTGTGTCTTCATCATCGCCGTCTTGCTTCCCGAAGAATGACAGTAGCGTGCCTTGTATGAGGGCCATGAATGTCAGCGTGGCCACCATGGCGCCCGGTGTGTTGGCAAAGGCGTCCTGCACTGCCCCGATGCCGAAACCCCACAGCAGCTTGGAATACTTGGGCATGTTGGACGGAAAGGTCATGATGACATAGGCACAGACCAGTGGCGTGGCATATCCGAAGATGTGGACATGATTCAGGATAAGCACCTGAATGGCGATGACGGTTACTGCAAGGGAAATTCTTGCCGACGGTGTATTCTCCATGTCTTGTGACGCTTGCTTTGTGGTGGTTTCATTCCTTGCCGCTGTCGCCGGCAATCTGGCGGTGCAGCCCCTCTATCTCTGCTTTGTGGAGATTTTCAAACACGCACACGTCGCGCAGGTTGCCGAAATCGGTGCCGAGATTCACTCTGTATCCCTGCTGTATCCTGCCGCGGCTGCCGGTCTCTTTGCACACTTTGCCGACAAAAAGCCCGGGCGGGAAGATGGTGGAGTATCCGCTGGTCTCCACGACATCGCCGCTGTGGGTCTTGGCATACTGGGGCATATCCACGAGTCTGGCGTAGTATGCGGAGCCGCCTTTCCACTGCAGCGAGCCGTAGTAGCCAGTCCGTCTGATGCGGCAACTGATGCTTGACTTGACGTTTATCACGGGCAGCACTAGCGAGTAGTGGACGTTTGTGGCGCATACCACTCCGACCACTCCCCCTCCGCCGACAACCCCCATTTCGGGCTTGATGCCGTCAGCTGTCCCCTTGTCGATGACAATGTAGTTGTCGTCCTTCACTATCGACGACGAAAT
>CAVHBF010000009.1:10476-13922 GCA_963634195.1 Bacteroides thetaiotaomicron
CGCGGTATAGAGCCTGTAGCCCTGCAGGGTATCGAGAATCTGCCGTTCGTTGCCGGTAGTTTCCTTTGTCGCGTCTTTGAGCTGCTGCCTGAGCCTTTCCGTCTGGACCTGCAGGATGGTGTTCTGGCTCGTGAGACGCCGGTTGGTCTCGTCAAGGTGCAGATAGGATTCCGTCTGCGTATAGAGACTGTTGACTGTTGCGACGAAGCTGTTGGCCTGGGTGAACCATACGCTCTCGTGGTAGTGGCTGAACCTGAAGAGCAGGACAAAGCTCACCACTTCCAGAGCCAGAAAGAGTATCCAGTGGTTGTATTTCTTCAGAAATTCTATCAGGTTGTTCATCTTGCGGCTGTGGTCATTCTCCTGCACGTTCCCGCCCTCTCTGGAGAGGGCGGGAACGTGCAGGAGGGTGGCTGATATTTGCCTATCTCATCAGAAACGAGAAGTGCTCCGCGTTTTTGAGTGCTATGCCGGTTCCCCTTGCCACACAGTGCAGAGGGTCTTCCGCGACATGGAACTTGATGTTGATGCGGTCTGTAAGACGCTTGCCGAGTCCGCGCAGCAAGGCTCCGCCGCCGGTGAGGTAGATGCCGTTCTTTACGATGTCGGCGTAAAGCTCTGGTGGCGTGCTCTCAAGGGCATTGAGCACGGCGGTTTCTATCCGTGACACCGACTTGTCGAGGCAGTGGGCTATTTCCTGATAGCAGATGTGCACCTCCATCGGCAGTGCGGTGATCTTGTTGGGACCGTGTACCGTGTACTCTTCGGGAGCATCCTCCTTGGGGAGATCGGTGAGCACTGCGCCCACATGAATTTTGATGCGCTCGGCCATGCGCTCCGACACCTTCACGTTGTGCTGGCGGCTCATGTATTCCTGGATGTTGGCCGTAAACTCGTCGCCGGCCATGCGTATGGAGTTGTTGGCCACAATGCTGCCGAGTGAAATGACCGCAATCTCGGTCGTTCCGCCGCCTATGTCGACCACCATGTTGCCCTCTGGCGCCTCTACGTCTATGCCCACCCCAAGAGCCGCAGCCATAGGTTCGAAGATAAGGTAGATGTCACGTCCGCCTGCATGCTCGGCGGAGTCTCTGACCGCGCGCAGCTCCACTTCTGTGGCTCCCGACGGTACACCTATGACCATGCGCAGCGACGGGGTGAAAAGCCGCGCGCCGCTCTTGACCATTTTGATCAGACCGCGCATCATCTGCTCGCAGGCGTCAAAGTCGGCTATTACGCCGTCGCGCAAGGGGCGTATCACCCTTATCTTGTCGCTGTGTTTCTCATACATCAGTTTCGCCCTTCCACCCACGGCCAGCGTCTTCTTGCTGTCGCGGTCTATGGCGACTACGGACGGCTCGTCGACAACCATCTTGCCGCCGTCGAGGATAATGGTGTTGGCGGTGCCGAGGTCCATTGCCAGTGACTGGGTAAATGAAAAGAATCCCATATTGCTTTTTCTGTCAGGTTTGTGTGAATGTACGGTATTGTCTGTCGTCGTGCCACTACTTGCCGGCGAAATATGTGTGGATGGCTGTATCGTAGCTGCTGCTTGTGGCAAAGGCGCGTTCCGCGAATTCCTTGCGCTGTGCAAGGGTTGTGGCGGCTCCGGCCGACAGGATGTCGCTGAGTTTGCCGTATTCTGCCTTGCCTGGCACGATCACCACATCGTTGAAGTTCTTGGCAGCAGCGCGTATGAGCGAGATGCCGCCGATGTCGATTTTCTCTATGATGTCGGCTTCGCTTGCGCCGCTTGCCACCGTTTCCTCAAACGGATACAGATCCACTATCACGAGGTCTATCTCCGGTATTTCGTATTTCTGCATCTGCATGCGGTCGTTTTCGAGCTCACGCCGTCCCAGTATGCCGCCGAAAATCTTGGGGTGGAGGGTCTTCACCCTTCCGCCGAGAATGGAGGGGTAGGTGGTCACGTCCTCAACCTTGGTGCAGGGATAGCCGAGGCTTTCAATGAATGACTGAGTGCCGCCCGTGGAGAGGAATTTCACTCCCGCGGCGTTCAGCTTTGCAAGGATTTCTTCAAGCCCGTCTTTGTGGAAAACAGAAATCAGGGCAGTCTTTATTTGCTTTGTGTCCGACATACTGAAAGTGTTTTTTGTGTTAGAGCGCAAAGTTACGGCTTTTTTGTTACTTATCGCATTGATATTAAGCATAATTTGTAGGGGCGTGGAGCACTGTTTTTTTCCGGCGCGGCAAAAGGTGCGCAATTGCGGGAAACCTCGCTGTCTGTGGGGCTTGGATTCCCGCCACCGGAGTAACCGCCGGAGAGGTTGTCAGATGCCGTTTTCCATGCCGTAGCCGAAGAGGGCAAAATCTCCGAGGGCGGGGTCGTCCGGGAAGATGTTGCGGAAGCAGGCGGTAATCTGTCGGGCGGTTGTTATATCGGCTGTGCGTCTGGAGGTGATGCCGAGTCTGAGGGCTGTGTGGTGCACATGGGTGTCGAGTGGTATGACAAGCGAGGCGGGCGACAGCCGTTGCCATGTCCCGAAGTCCACGATGCCGTCGCGGCGCACCATCCAGCGCAGGAAGAGCCACAGCCTTTTGCACGGAGATTTCTTGCCTGCATCGGCAATGCCGGCAATGTTGCCGAAGATGCGGCCGAGTGCCAGTGCCGGGTCGCCTCCGCAGGCATTGAGGTTGGCGACAACACTGTCTTCAAGGTCGTCATATTGCATATAGACACGGTGGAGGCGTTCCATGAGGCTGCAGAAATCGCCGTAGCGCACGGTGCGGTAGAAGCACTCGGCACTGCTGCGGTACTGTTCCCATCTGCGTCCCTGCAGGTAACCGTAGGGATTGTCTTCAAAGATACAGTCGTGCAGGTGTTGTGCGGCACTGACAATCTGCTTGCGGTTGCCCCAGCTTATCCACGCCGTGGCGAACGCGGAGATTTCAATGTCCTTTTTGCCGGTGTAGCGGTGTGGGAACTGCACGGGGTCGCGACTGATGAAATCCGCGGTGTTGTAGCGGTGTGCCAGTTCCATGAGAAATGTGGGGGAAACCTTGTCAAGGGGCATGGCGCATCAGAGCTTGTCCATGAACTTGCGTCTGTCGACGATATACCTGATGTGTTCCCCTTCGCCTATGACTCCGCTCTCATCCTGCGCCGTGAGGCTGAAGGTCAGCTTGTGCCCCTCGGCTGCGGTGACGGTGGCGGTGGCCCTCACCTTGTGACCCACGGCAGTGGGACGCAGGTGGGTAGTTCTGATCATGGCTCCCACAGTGGTGAACCCGTCTTCAAGCCGGTCTTTCACTGCAAGCATGGCGGCGTTCTCCATGAGAGCCGCCATCTGCGGCGTGGCCAGCACTTCAAGGTCGCCGCTGCCGAGCGCAACGGCAGTGTGCCGCCGCTCCACGGTGATTTCCGTTGTATGCGATAGTCCTGTGTCCATAATGGTTGTGTTGTCGGAAACCGGCGGAAACCGGTT
>CAVHBF010000009.1:14004-17712 GCA_963634195.1 Bacteroides thetaiotaomicron
AGCAAAATTAGTTTTTTTCTCTCAACAGGCGGTCAATATTTGTGGACAAATATTTGGAGGTTAGGCGCATTTGGATTACATTTGCAGCTCAGTTACAAACCTTATAAAATAATGCTGATGATGAAGAATAAGATTTCGGGTGTTGTGATCCTGTTTGCACTGTCACTGGTGGTGAAGCCTTTGTGTGCGGTTGCCCAGAACGCGAAGCCTTTTGTCATTCCGGAAATCCGTGAATGGAAAGGGGCGGACGGTATGATGTCTCTGGGGACTCCGGTCTCTGTCGTGACGGGCGAGGGGACGGAAGACGTTGCCAAAGCCTTTGCCGATGACCTTGGAGTTCTGTGCGGTATCAAAGCCGCTGTTGTGACAAAGGCGAAGCCGCAGTCCGGCGACCTCGTGTTCAGAATTGTGGCCGACAAGAAGAAAAAGCAAAATCCGGAAGCCTACACCATCTCTATAACCGACAAGGTGGTGGTTTCCTCTACCTCTGCCACTGGGCTTTATTGGGGCACGCGTACTCTGCTGCAGATGCTCGACGGCAAGGACAGGGCAGAGCTGCCCAAGGGCGTGATCAGCGACAGCCCGGATTTCGCCGTGCGCGGTTTCTTGATTGACTGCGCCCGCAAGTATATCCCCATGTCATATCTGCGCCAGCTTGTCAGAATCATGAGCTACTACAAGATGAACTGGCTGCATGTGCACCTCAACGACAACGGCTTCCCGAAGTATTTCGAGAATGATTGGAATAAGACTTATGCGGCGTTCCGTCTGGAATGTGACACCTATCCCGGTCTGACCGCACGCGATGGCCATTATACCAAAGATGAGTTCCGCGACCTGCAGAAACTGGGAATGAAGATGGGCGTGGAGATAGTCCCCGAAATTGACGCCCCCGCCCACTGTCTGGCCATGGCGCACTATGATCCCGAACTGGGCAGCACCAAGTATGGTGTTGACCACCTTGACATTACCAACCCCAAGAGTCTGGCGTTTGTCGATGCCCTGTGGAAGGAATATCTGGAGGGGGACAACCCGGTGTTCATCGGTCCGCGCGTGCACATCGGTACCGATGAGTACTCTAACCGTGACAAGGAAGTGGTGGAACTCTTCCGCGGCTTCACCGACCATCTTATCAAACATGTGGAGTCCTATGGCAAGCAGGCTTGCGTGTGGGGATCGCTTACCCACGCCAAGGGCAGCACTCCGATCAAGGTGGACAGTGTCATAATGTACCTGTGGTCTAACGGCTATGCAGCTCCAGACTCAATGCTTCAGTTGGGCTACAATGGCATCAGTATCCCGGACGGACTGACATATATAGTACCTCGCGCAGGCTACTACTATGACTATCTCAACACGCAGTATCTCTACGAACACTGGACTCCCAACATCGTGGGCAGTGAAAAATACACTTTCCCCTATGACAGCAAGCAGATTCAGGGAGGTATGTTTGCCGTGTGGAACGATGTTTGCGGCAATGGTGTCTCAGTGAAGGATATCCACCATCGCGTGTATCCTGCCATGCAGACCCTCAGTGCCAAGTTCTGGACGGGCAAGGGCATCACGCTGCCGTATGCGGAATTCAATGAGAAACGGATGACCCTCCACGAGGCGCCCGGTGTCAACGAGCTTGGACGGCTCGGAAAGCCGTCGGACAAGGCTGCCTACGACAGGACTTTTGCCGTGCTTGAACCGAATCAGACATTTTCGCCCGACGGCAATGTGGAAGCTGGCTACGACTATTCGGCGGAGTTTGACCTTGAGGCCGTAAATGAAGCCAAGGGCACGGTGCTGCTCCAGTCTCCTAACGCCAAGCTGTATCTCGCCGACCCTGTCAACGGACGCATTGCCTATGAGCGTGACGGTTATTTATACACGTTTGACTTTGCCCCCTACGACGGGGAGAAGGTTACCCTGTGCATAGAGGGAAACAACAAGGCCACCTACCTTTATGTGAACGGCAAGCTGGCAGAGGCCAAGACCGGACGCACCTATTGGACTGACGGCAAGAGCAAGACCATGACTCTTGAGACTCTCGTGCTGCCGTTGCAGGCAACGGGCGATTTCAAGTCAAAAGTGAAGAATTTCAATTTGCGCAATTCTTTCAGATATACAAAATGACACGATAATGACAGGCCGGTCATCTTTCGGACGGAACGCGTGTAACTACACAGGTTCGGAAGGTGACCGGTCTTTTTTATACATAACAGGTATGCCGTTTGATGTTACAGGTCCCGAGTGCGGGAAGAGGCAGGATTCGTTGCCGCACAGTTGCCCCGAGTGCGCCTGTCCGCTTGAGGTCGGCGAAACGGAGTGTCCCGAATGCGGTTGCCCGGTAAGCGGCGGGACTGTGGCGTGCCCGGACTGTGGTACGCTCTATGATGCCTTGCTGACGGAATGTCCCGTCTGTGCCTGCCCCAAAGATGCGTTGCGGGGCACAAGTCCGAAAACGCGGCATCCGGACTATGCGCTCAGTGTGTTGCGCACCGTGTGGCGTGTCGTCACCGGATACGGCGATTTCTCAGGCCGGGCGCGCCGTTCGGAATTCTGGACCTTCGTGGTGTTCAACTGCATGGTCGGCTTCGTGCTGTATCTCACGCTGTTCGGTTGTATGGGACGTGACTATGTGTTTGTGACCGAGGCTGCCACCACGGGCGAGTACTGGCATCGGCTGCTGTACACCTGTGTGGTGGAGCACTTGCCCGTGACTGTTGTTGTGGCGGTCTATGTGCTGTTGGCGCTGTTGCCTCTGCTGTCGGTGACGGTGCGGCGTCTTCACGACACCGGCCGGTCTGGATGGTGGGTGCTGCTGCTGGCGGTGCTGCCGTATCTGTGTGGGCTGTTGCTGGGCTTCAGTCCTTACATAGGCTGCACCGTTCTTGCCGTCATGCTGTTGCTTGACAGCACGCCCGGCACCCGGTGGAGACCCGGGGCTGTTGTCATTTTCTGAAGATGGAGAAATTCACGCTGCCGTAGGCGCGGTGTTCCACAAATTGCGGATGGGCGGAGAAATCATGGCTCTTGCCGTGTTCCAGTACGAACACGGTGTCGTTGCGCATCATGGCGGAGGCAGTGACCATGTCGGGAAGTTCCGCCAGGCGTGTCAGCGCATATGGCGGGTCGGCGAAAATGAAGTCAAACGGCTCGTTTGCCTTGTCAATGAATTTGAGCGCGTCATCTCTCAGCACAACGGCGTTGTGGTCGCCGAGAGTCTTGAAGACCTGCCTGATAAAGGAACAGTGCCGTATGTCCTTTTCCACGCAGACCGCCTTGCCGGCCCCTCTTGACAGCAGTTCGAGCGTGATGCTGCCGGTACCGCTGAAGAGGTCAAGGGTTGTGATGCCGTCGAAGTCGATGTATGCCTTGAGCACGTTGAACAGGTTTTCCTTGGCAAAGTCCGTGGTGGGTCTTGCCTTGAATGATTTTGGCACACAGAAGCGTCTGCCTTTGTATTTGCCTGTTATCGCCCGCATGATGAGCTGTGGTTGAAGTTGAAGTGCGCTGTTTGAGGATGCCGGATGGTTTTCAGAACGCCTTGAGCAACATGACCTTGAAATCGTAGGGGAACTGTTCTATTTCCGACAGCGGGTGGTGGCTCAGTTCTTCGGTATCTTTCATAAGAAATCCTTTCCGCCCTATTTTGCCGAGGTTGCCGGCGATGTCTGCCGCAAGATCCTTGTCGCCGCACACAAGCAGGTCATTCTCGCC
>CAVHBF010000009.1:17722-18445 GCA_963634195.1 Bacteroides thetaiotaomicron
GCTGCCGCGCCGCACCCGCTATGTAGTAGAGGGCATCGGTGGAGTGGTGGAGCGTATAGGTGTTCATGAATGAAATCCGGCCGTCTTTGATTACGGTAGCGGTGAGCCTGTCTTCGTTCACGTAGCAGTACAGCCGGGGACTGGCGGTCTGAAACGGATAGCGTGATGCGTGCTGCAGGACGAGTGGGGTCAGCGTGCAGTGGAATCTCGCCTGCGGATATGTATCCCGGAGCGAGTGGCACACTCCTTTGTCCACCGAAAACACCAGTATGGCGTTGAGGTACGGCAGTGCATCGTAGAACACCCGGTTGCTCTGCCTGAGCGACGGATAGTTGAAGAAATATATGTCGGCGGCATCATCCTCCTCAAATTCCCGCAGCGGCACCAGTGTCGTGGGTTCCGCACAGTAGACCTCGACTGCATCGTATGCTTCTCTGGCCAGAGAGGAGTTCCTGATAGCCTTGTGTATGTTGGCGTTGAGTGAAATTCCCGGATCATTGCCGTATGCCTCGTAGTCGGGCATTCGGTTGACCAGTCTGTTGTAGGTGCAGAAGATGATGCGCTGTCGGCTCAGTCTTACGGTGAGGGTGTTCATTGGCATGCTTGGCGGAAAAAGGGAACGCCGCCACGGCTGCTTGCCGGCGATGTGCTCTTTCGGTCTGCAAATATAAGCATATCAGCTGAATTTGCGGCGGGTCAACGTCCTAAACTTTGCCGCAGACA
>CAVHBF010000009.1:18455-27033 GCA_963634195.1 Bacteroides thetaiotaomicron
GCCAAAGAACTTGTCTAGGCAGCTGTTACGGGCAGAATTTGCGGATGGGAAAACGTGCAGGCGTGCCGGCCGGCTTATCTCGGACTGCCACCGCCGGGGCCACCTCCCGGTCCGCCGCCGAATCCGCCCGGGCGCATCGGAGGCTCGCCGTCTGGTCGTCTGCCTTCGCTAGGTCTGTTGTCGTCGCGTTTGCCGTCAGACTTTATGCGTCCATTGTTGCCGTCAAACATCTTGAACTTGTAGATGAAGTGCAGCAGGAAATAGCTGTTGATGGCGTTGGTGCGGCTGTCTGTGCGGCTGTATGCGGTGATGGTGCGGCTCACGTTGCTGCGGCGGTGTAGAATGTCATAGATCTGCAGTGTCACCACAGCGCTTTTGCCCTTGAGGAAGGACTGCGAGAGCTGTGCGTTCCATATCAGCTCATCGGTGTTCATTGAAGCATCGGCGTAACCGCGGCGGGAGTCCATGCCTATGTTGGTGGATATGCCCAGCCCGAAGTCGGAAGTGTATTGCACGTTGGCGCTGTATGAGAAGCTGCAGGTGTTGAGGTTGGCCTGCGGCTGCAGCCTGTTGGAGGAGTGCTGGTAGTTGACGTTGCCGTTGAGACTCAGCTCGAACAGTCCGGTGCGGTAGGAGGCCTTGAGCCGTTGGAAGATGTTGCTGTTGCGGGTGGTACTCTTCTGGCTGCCCGCGTTGCTGAGACTCACGAAGCCCACGCTGTTGGTGTAGCGGTAGTTGGTGCGGCTCGACAGGCTGAAGGGGCTGTTTTCGCTGAACGAGGTGTTGAAGCCGCCCCCGAGACGCATGTTCCAGTTGCCGTTGATGTTTTCGGGGCGTGTGGTGCTTACGCCGGTCACCTCATCGTAGCTCACGGCGTTGGATATGCTGTTGAGCGTGTTGCTGTAGTTGAAGTCAATGTCCACGGAAGTCATGGATGACAGGAAATAGTCGTTGTATTCGGCTCTGAGGCTGTTTGTCCACGAGGGCTTGAGCCCCGGATTCCCTTTCGTGATGTGCAGGGGGTCGGACGTGTCGGTTATGTCAAGCAGATTGGTCATGCTCGGTTCTGACGACGAGCCGTTGTAGCGCAAGTCCACCCTGCGTCTCTTCGTGATGTTGTATTTCATGAACACATATGGGGAGGCGTGGAACACGTCGCGCACGACCACCGTGTCGAGTTCGCCTTTCCGGTAGTTCAGTCTGGTGCGCTGCGGCTGGAGGTTCACTCCGGCACTGAAGTTCATGGAGGAGTTTGCGAGACGGACTCCCAGGTTTACGGAGTGTATGTCATCGTGGTATGTGGCGTAGCGGCTGTTGTAGAGGTTTTTGGCGATTTCAAGCGAGTCGGCCGATGGCAGGTAGCCGAACGGATATGATGGCGCGATGCCGTTGTGGCCGAAGCCGTCAAGCGAATCAAGCTGGTAGAGGTTGCGGTTCTGGTCCTGGAAGCGGTGCTCATAGCCGTAGGAAGATTGGAAGAACAGGTTTTTGACTATCGGCTCGGAATAGCTCAGCCGGGCGGAGTAGTTCCAGTTCTTCGAGGGCGATGAGCTGTACTGGTTATTGAAGGTACGCCGGCTTGTCTGATAATAGTATATGTCGGAAAGGCTGAACGAGTGACTTGTGCTCTTGGACATATTGCCTCTGAGGCTCAGCGACAGGCTACGCCCTTTTTTGTTGAGCCTGCGCGTGATGTTCATCTCTCCGCCGAAATTGTGGTTGGAGGATTCTGACGTAGACGTGCGGCTTGTGCGGTTCACGGCTATTTCTTTCAGTTGCCCGTTGGCGTCAAGGGGGTCTTGGGTGTTTCTGAAAATGGAGTCCAGCGGATTTGCGCCCAGATTGTAGGGGTCGTCGTTGAAAGTGGCGGACAGGCTGTTGGAGTAGCTGTCATTCTCGTTGTATCCGAACGACGGTCTGAACTGCATGGTGGTCAGCGAGTCGGGATTCCATCTCACGTTTAGGTTGGTATACAGGCTGTTGCTGCTTCCAAGTGATTTGCTGCGGCTGTTTGAGAAACTGCTCTTGCGGTCACCGAAGAATGACTCGGAGTTCTGCGAGCTGTTGCGGTCGGTGCTGGAGTAGTTGAACCTCACGTCTCCGCCGATCTCGAAGTAGCCTTTCTGCAGGTTCTTCTTGCCGTTGTCCCAATACAGGTTTGTGCCGAGTCCCTTGTTTGTGGTCAGTCCGTCGGAACCGCCTCCACGGCGGCCGAACCCGCGGCTGTTCACGTTGTTGGCCGTGCCGAAGAGGGCTATGCGGCTCTGGTCGGTGAAGCCCACTCCGAATCCCTGTGCCGAATAGCGGTCCTTGTTGCCCGCCGCGAGATCCAGGTTGCCGTTCCAGGCTCGCTTTATTTTCTGTTTGAGTTCCAGATCGAGCACAGTCTCCTCGTTGCCGTCGTCAATGCCGGTCTGCTCGGTGTAGTCGCTCTTCTTCTCGTAGGCCTTGATTTTCTTGACGTAGTCGGCGGGCAGGTTTTTCATGGCTACGCTGTTGTCGCCCTTGAAGAAATCCTTGCCGTCAACCCTGATCTGGCTTACGGTCTTGCCGTTGATGGTAATGCCGCCGTTGTCGTCGACTTCCACGCCGGGCAGCTGGTCTATCAGGCTTTCCAGATATGCGCCCTCTGGCACTCTGTAGGCAGAGGCGTTATACATGAATGTGTCACCCTTGATTTCCACTTTGGCCGCCTTGGCGGTGACCGTTGCTCCCTTGAGCGCAATGTCGCTCGGCTCAAGCGGCATGGTGCCAAGGGCAGTACTTTTCTTTTCGGCCGTGAGCGTGATGTCGCGGAAGATGGGCTTGTAGCCCACCGAGGAAATCTTCACGATGTATTTCCCGCCTTTCTCCGGTCTGATGATGAAGATGCCCAAATCGCTGGTGACCATCCCCGTTACGTATGAACTGTCGGCGTTCATCAGCCTGATCCCCACTCCCGGCAGAGGCTGGCTGGTCTGCTTGTCAATTATCTTGCCTGAGATGGAGTAGTTGTCGGCCATTGCCGCAGCTGCGGCACACAGTATGACCATCAGGGTGTAGAGTCTCTTCATTTTGTGTCTGGCTGTAATGTCCTTGTTTCTGTGTTTTTAGATTCCCGTATGCTGTCGGGGTTTAAGTCTTAACGTTTTTTAACTGTGTTGGGGGGGCTGCGGGGGCAAGCGAACAGGTATGTAATGCGGAGCGGAAAAAGAACACTTTTCCCATATGCGGGATTACGGGACGCACAAGACAACGGCGCAGAGCCTTCCGGGCGTGAAAAATGCTGATGTGACAAAATTTTTGCTTGTTCTCTCCGTCGCGTTCCGCCCGAAACACAGTTGCGTTTCGGCGGAAACGGACAACCGTTTCGCCCGGAGTGGATTTCCGTTTCGGGCGGTGGGCCGCCGTAAGCTCAAATCCCGCAATCGGTCTTCTCAAGCTTTTTTTCTCTCCGCACGGTTTTTATTGTGGTTTACCGTTTTTTTGTCGGTTCCGGCGCAACGGGATGCGGTCTGCCACAACAAAAAAAGGAGAGTCCGTGGTAAAAGGACTCTCCTTTTTGTTTCTCTTGGTGATGGGCGGGTTATTCGCCCGGGGAAATTGCACCTGACGGGCAAACGTCTGCACACGAACCGCAGTCAACGCAAACGTCCGGGTCGATTGAATATTTGTCGCCCTCTGAAATTGCGCCTGACGGACATTCGTCAATGCATGTGCCGCAAGCGACGCAATCGTCGTTAATTACATAAGCCATTTTTGTTGGGTTTTAAGTGTTAGTAAACATATGCAAAGGTAGTGTTTTTTTGATAACACGGGAATATGCAGGACTGTTTTTTTTGCGGCGGGATAATAAAACGCCACGGCAAACGTTAATTAGTAGCGGGGCTGTTTCCGGAAACAGTCCGGACGGGCTGAAAATGACTATTCAGCGCAGCAGTGATTCAAGGACGGACTTACAGATGACAACAAAGACAACGGTATTTTGCAGACCGGCGGCACTTGTGCTGAGGCTGCCGTATCTGCTGCTTGCGGGCTGCATGCTTGCCGGCACGGTGCGGGCCCAACTCAACAGCAGGGTGCAGAACAAGCCGTATATAGATTTGCGTCCGTTTCATTACGGTTTCTCCATCGGTCTCCACCAGCAGAGCCTGATTATGCCAAACTCCGGCTACATAGATCCGGTAACGGGACAGCAGTGGATGGTGTCCAACAACAAGTTCTCGCCCGGCTTTACTGTGGGGCTGATCGGTGACTGGCGTATCTGCAGCTTCCTGTCGTTCAGAGCACTGCCCACCATGCATTTCCAAAGCAACACCATCAGTTTCAAGGAGATGGCAACGGGGCAGACTGACTACCAGGAGATGAAATCCACCTATATTTCGCTGCCGCTTGACTTGAAGATAAGCGCACCGCGCCACAACAACTACCGCCCCTACGTGGTTACGGGCGTGAACGTCTCGTATGATCTCACCGCCAAGGAGCAGGACAACATCGCTGTCAAGCCGCTGTCGTTTGCCTTCGAGATAGGCTTCGGCTGCGACTATTACCTGCCTTTTTTCAAGTGCTGTCCCGAACTGAAGTTTTGCTTCGGTCTCAACGATATTCTCAAGACAGACCGCACCAAGCTGACCGACAAGTCAAAAGAGATATTCACCAAGTCTGTCAAGGACGCACACACCACGATGGTTGTGTTGACACTGCATTTTGAATAATGAAGACAACTCTCCTGCTGGTCGGCAAGACCACGTCAAAGCCCCTTTCATCGCTCATTGGCGACTATGTGGAGAGGGTGGGGCATTTCTGCCCGTTCAGTGTTGAGGAGATACCGGAGCTGCGCAATGCCCGTTCGCTGGACCCAGTGCAGCAGAAGGAGCTTGAGGCACGCGAAATATCAGGCAGGCTGAAACCTTCGGACTTTGTGGTGTTGCTTGATGAACGCGGCAGGCAGTTCCGCTCGGTGCAGTTTGCCGGCTTTGTCCAGAAACTGCAGCTCAGGGGGGTATCGCGCGTGGTGTTTGTCATCGGCGGGCCTTACGGTTTCGCCCGTTCGGTATACGAAAGGGCAAACGAACAAGTGTCGCTCTCCATGATGACTTTCTCCCATCAGATGATACGCCTGCTCTTTGTGGAACAGCTGTATAGGGCTTACACTATACTGAACAACCTGCCTTACCATCACGAATAGATCTTGTTCGTCCCCGTGCGGGAGGTTTGAAAAAGTTCCAGATTCCTTTGGCTATGATGAAAAAAGACACTACCTTTGCACTCGCAAATGACGGAGGCCTATAATGGGGTTTATGGGTTAAAGCCTCCGACATTTGCGCTTTGGCGAGATAGCTCAGCTGGTTAGAGCGTCGGATTCATAATCCGGAGGTCGTGGGATCGTGACCCACTCTCGCTACTCACGAAAAAGGGGGGGGGCTGCCATACGGCCTCCCCCCTTTTTCGTGAGCGGATGACACAGGTCATTTCCTGATTTTTTTCCCGTCAATTATATATATGCCTCCCTTGACAGGCGAAGCCACGGCCTTGCCCGACAGGTCGTATACAATGCCCTTTCCAACAGGTGCGGCCATGCCGTGTATGCCGTCGGCATCATCGTCGTCCTTGACTATGGCGAATCCCTTGCCTGTCTCCGCGGACGGGCTGGCACTGCCGGCAGGGAAGAATGCCGTGAAGCCGTTGAGCGTGGCGCCGGTGTAGCGGAAGAAACCAAGGCGTCCGTCAACCATCTGCAGGGTGTAGGCGTCCGCAGTCCTGTTTATGGTCGGCACGGAACCGGCAAGGCAACTGGTGGCGGTTTCGCCGACGGCAGTTGCTGGGGCAAGAATGCACACGGTGTTCGGTTCGCCTTCGAGCAGCACGCCTGTGTTGGCCGGAATTGCGCCGTGTAGAGCTGTCAGCCCGATGGTGTTGTCCTCGCTGTTGTAGTGACCGGTGTAGACCTTGGTGTTTGCGGGAATTTCCAGAGCCACGGGTGAGAAAAGAGTGGACATGCCTTCATCTCCTATGGTAACCGAAACAGCGTCGGTCTCCTCAAGGGTGAAGTCGTAGTCTGTGTCGGTGATGCCGGAGGGGCTGCTGAATGTGCCGGCGTTGCCGCCTGCGGACATATAGCGTGAGCCGTCGCCGAAGGCAACGAGGTATTTGCCGATGCTGACGGAAGATGAAAGGAAACCGTAATACAGCGATGCGTTGTCATCGGTCACTTCGGCGGTGTTGACAGGACAGTAGTCCGTACCGCCCGTATTGCCGGCAAAGAAGCCCGTCTGGTATGCCACAAGACGGCTGCCGCCGTAGTAGCAGAAGATAGTGGCATCGTCTTTTGCGGAGCTGAACCCAATGCGGTTGTCGCCGGTGTTGCGGCAGGTCATGTAGTTGCCCTCGCTGTCCTTGATGCGTATGAACTGTCCATCGGAGGGAGTGTTGATGACCATGTTGTCCGTGGATATGGCGGCGATGGCATCCTTGACCTTGAGGATATCGGCACCGGTGGCATAGGCGAGCGTCCTTGCTTCCTCAATGGCTTTGTCAAACGATTCGTCGGCGTGGTATTGCCCGAGTTTGTCGCCGCGCGGATATGCGTCAACCTTGGCGATTGCGTCAGCAAGGCCAGGGAGGCTTTCCTGCAAGTCAACGGTCACGTTGTCTGCGCTGACGGCTGCACACTCCCTTGAGTCTGACAGCACGATGTTGCGCAGGGAGAGCGTCGCCCCGTCAAGTGTTTCGCTGTCAGTGAACTTGAGCGGGAGGCTGGCGATGGCATCCTCCGTTCCGGTAAAGCTGTCATCGGACGGGCTGAACACAAGCACTCTTCTGTTGCCCACGGTGCCGGAATGGTTCTCCGCCCGCGAGGATAATGTGAGCACAGCATCGTCTGCCGTCTCCAGACCGTCTGGCAGGTCAAGGTCAAACTGCAGTGCATTGAATTGGCTTGCAGGGTTGTTCAGGCCAATAATCAGGTATGGTGTGCCGCAGTGCTCTATTATTTCCGCACTGAGCAGTTTGCCGGCACTGCTGTTGTCCTTGAAGTCTGTGGCATTGAGGACGCAAGTTGTCAGTGCCGGAATGTCGTTGCCGTCAAGTATGCCGTCTTCGTTGAGGTCAGCAGACCAGAACGTGAGATCATGTGTAGTGTAGCCGCTGCCGTGGAGTCTGGCCAACTTGCTGAGGTCGGTGATGTCAACGTAACCGTCATGGTTCACATCACCGGTAGCGAACGGCGCATTGAGCACAGCCTTGCCGCCGTGTACCCAGAATCTGGTGTAGGCATCGAGTCCGAGTTGTGATATGTATCCGCCGTCCAGAGTGTATTTCTGCACGTAACTCCAGTTGGAGTAACCTGACTGGTTTGCACCCAGATAGAGCCTGTAGGCTCCGTCCTGTATGGTGGAGGGCAGCGTGCCGCTGAAAGTGAAATTGTCGGCACGGTAAGAGAGATAAGCCAGACCGTCTCGGATTGACCTGACTTTTCCGAAAGTGGTGATAAGACTGCCTGTATAGTCAGCCACGGCCATCTGCAGTGATCCGCAGAACTCGGTGTCTTTTCTGGTGTTCATTATGGTAGATGCCGTGAGAGTCATGTTGTTGGATTTGTCGGCAGTGACGGCGATGTCCTGTGTCATGACGCTGGGGAAGAAGATGCTTTCGTCATTGGTGATACTTATGACACCGGGGTCGTTGCCCATGGTTATGGGGCAGCGCGTGGAACTTCCCTGTGGGACGGCATGGACAGAGACAGTGTAGTCACCCGATTTCATGGCAGAGGAAATGTCGCACTGAAGCGTGTATGTGGGGATAAAATAGTGAGAGTCCAGATTTTTAACGGGCATGATGAACACGTCTGTACTGTTGCCGTCTTCATCTGTGAGGCTTACAACCAGGCTTCCGTTGAATGTCCTGCAACTTTGATTGACGAGATGTTCGAGACTGAAACTCAGCTTCTCGTTTTTGGTGAAGTCCACCGATTGGGCGGATGGCATGAATGAGGCAATCTGCAGGAAACTCTGCAGCTCTTCCGTGCTGTTGTCAGGCCGGACATTGATGATTGCTTCCACACCCCGGGAGAAAGTGTCGTCCACATAGCTCGCCGGAGTCATGTCCGACATGAGAAAATAGCCGTTGTCCTTGCCGTTCCATCCCCAGTTGATGTGGTAGTACGGGTAGTTGTCGCCGTCAATGCGGTAACCGTCTATTATGAAGGCGTGTCCGTAGCCTTTGGTAGAGGTCGCGCTTATTGGCAGCGGGCATTGGTTGTCAAGCTGGGCGAGCAGCATGGAGTGCCAGTCGTCAACGGGCATATAGTCTCTGGCCACCGAGACCATGTCGCTGTCGTAGCCGAAGTATGTGAGAAGTCCGGACATCATGTTGTAGAGAGAGGCTGCGCTTTCCGTGTCGTAGTCCATGTTGACTGCCACTCCACACGACAGCATGAGGTTGGCGATTGTCTGTACCGTCTCGTCGGCCTCGTTGCTTGAATAGGAGTCTTTCACCCGTTGGCGGAATTAATTTAGTTCGACAAACACGAATAAAAAGTTGCACATATCGCTGATTTTTAGTAACTTAGTGGTGATAAAAACATTAAGTCTAAATCATC
>CAVHBF010000010.1:0-26235 GCA_963634195.1 Bacteroides thetaiotaomicron
GACAAGTACATCGTAGACGATGCACAGAGCCACGACAAGGTGTGGTGGACAACCGAAGGTTATAAGAACGACAACCATCCTATGACGGAAGATGTCTGGGCAAAGGTCAAGGCTTTGGCCGTAAAGGAACTTTCAAACAAGAAACTCTACGTGGTGGATGCTTTCTGTGGAGCCAACAAGGATACCCGTATGGCTGTGCGTTTCATTGTGGAGGTGGCATGGCAGGCACACTTCGTTACAAATATGTTCATCAAACCCACAGCCGAGGAATTCAAGAATTTCGAGCCTAATTTCGTTATCTACAACGCTTCCAAGGCCAAGGTGGAGAACTACAAGGAGCTGGGGCTCAATTCCGAGACATGTGTGGCTTTCAACACAACAAGCCGCGAGCAGGTAATCATAAACACCTGGTATGGCGGTGAGATGAAAAAAGGTATGTTCTCCATGATGAACTACTATCTCCCGCTCAAGGGAATGGCCTCGATGCACTGTTCCGCCAACTGCGACATGAACGGTGAGAACACCGCTATTTTCTTCGGTCTCTCCGGTACGGGCAAGACTACTCTGTCAACCGACCCCAAACGTCGTCTTATCGGTGACGATGAGCACGGCTGGGATGACAACGGCGTATTCAACTTTGAAGGCGGATGCTATGCAAAGGTCATCAACCTTGACAAGGAGTCCGAGCCGGACATCTACAATGCAATCAAACGCAATGCTCTGCTTGAGAATGTGACTGTTGCCGCCGATGGCAAGATTGATTTCGCTGACAAGTCCACGACTGAGAACACCCGTGTTTCCTATCCCATCAATCACATCAACAACATTCAGCCGGGTTCTTCGGCTCCCGCTGCAAAGCAGGTAATCTTCCTTTCTGCCGATGCTTTTGGTGTCCTTCCTCCGGTATCCATACTGACTCCCGAACAGACTCAGTACTACTTCCTTTCCGGCTTCACAGCAAAACTTGCCGGCACTGAGCGCGGCATCACAGAACCTACTCCCACTTTTTCGGCTTGCTTCGGCCAGGCTTTCCTTGAGTTGCACCCGACCAAGTATGCGGAGGAACTCGTTAAGAAGATGAAGAAATCCGGAGCCAAGGCATATCTTGTTAACACGGGCTGGAACGGTACGGGTAAGCGTATCTCCATCAAGGATACGCGTGGTATCATCGATGCGATACTCTCCGGCGCAATCAACGAGGCACCCACCAAGAACATCCCCATTTTCGACTTTCAGGTTCCGACAGCCCTTCCGGGCGTTGACCCTGCTATCCTCGACCCGCGCGACACGTATGACTGTGCTTGCAAGTGGGAAGAGAAAGCCAAGGATCTTGCAGGACGCTTCATCAAGAATTTCGGCAAGTACACCACCAACGAAGCCGGCAAGGCCCTTGTGGAGGCAGGTCCGAAACTTTAATACCCTGTTGTGGGAGACAGGTCTTCGTACTGTCGTCTCCTGTGATTACACACAGAGAAAGCGGTCACGCCATGGCGTGACCGCTTTCTCTGTGTTCTTTGTGTCTCCCGGGCGAACGCAACGGCCGCTTCTTTCCAAAGTCAAGTATTGTAGTTTGCTGTAGAGTGCGGGCTTTTCTGATGCGCTGCTGCCTGTTTGGCGACGGAGAATCTCTACAGTTGTTGCATGTCGTTGAGCCGTTTGTAGTAGTTCCCGAGCCTGATAAGTTCATCGTGGGTACCGCTCTCCACGATGCGCCCTTCGTGCAGCACATAGATGCAGTCCGCATTCTTGATGGTTGACAGCCGGTGGGCTATGGCTATCGTAGTACGGGTCTTCATGAGTCTCTCAAGGGCTTCCTGCACAAGGCGTTCGCTCTCCGTGTCAAGGGCCGATGTGGCTTCATCCAGTATGAGTATGGGCGGGTTTTTGAGAATTGCACGCGCAATGCTTATGCGTTGGCGCTGGCCGCCTGACAGCCGGCAGCCGCGGTCGCCCACGCAAGTGTCATAGCCGAGTTCTGTCTCCATGATGAAATCGTGGGCATTGGCAATCTTCGCAGCTTCGGTCACTTGTTCCATGGTAGCATGGTCTACCCCGAATGCGATGTTGTTGAAAATGGTGTCGTTGAACAGTATGGCTTCCTGGTTCACGTTGCCTATCATGGAGCGCAGTGAACGAATGGAGAGCTGGCGTATATCCTGTCCGTCAATGAGTATTTGCCCCGTTTCCACATCGTGATAGCGCGGAATGAGGTCTACAAGGGTTGACTTGCCCGAACCGGACTGTCCGACAAGGGCTATAGTCTGTCCCTTGTGTATGGTGAGGTTGATTTCGGTAAGTATCTTTCTGGTGTCGTTGTAGCTGAATCCCACGTGTCTGAACTCTATGCTTTTTTCAAGGTTGCGGACAATCTTGGGCGAAGCAACCTCCCTGATGTTGTTCTGCGCTTGGAGGATTTTGTTTATGCGTTCCATAGACGCCATTCCTTTCTGTATGCTGTAACCCGCCTTGGAGAGGTCTTTGAGTGGTTGCAGAATGGTATATAGGATTACCAGATAGTAGATGAACGTGCTGGCATCTATGGGCGAACTGCCGGAGAAAATCAGATAGCCGCCGAACCAGAGCACCACCACAATCATGCAGGTGCCGAGGAACTCGCTTACGGGATGGGCCGCCGATTGCCGCACAGCTACTTTCAGCGATGCGCGGCGGAATTCGTTGTTGACCTTTTCAAACCGCTTGTCCATCTTCCTTTCGGCTATGAATGCCTTGATTACGCGCAGCCCGCCGAGGGTTTCCTCTATCTGGCTTATCCCGTCGCTCCATTTTGACTGTGCATAGAGAGAATTGGCTTTGAGTTTCTTCCCTATGCGCCCGATGCCCAGAGCCAGAAACGGCACAACAATCAATGTGAAGAGGGTCAGTTCCCAACTGATGACGAACAGGGTGGTGAGGTATATCACTATGAAGATGGGATTTTTGACTATCATGTCGAGCGACGATGTGACAGAAGCGTCCACCTCGTTCACATCGGTGCTTACTCTTGCCAGAATGTCGCCCTTGCGTTCCTCGGAGAAAAACGACAGGGGCAGGTGCAGGATCTTTCGGTAGATGTCGGAGCGCAGGTCTCTCACGACTCCTGTGCGCAGTGGCATGAGAAAGGCGGAACCGCCGAAATATGTGGCGGTCTTCAGCAGGGTGAGCGCCGCCAGCACCACGCCCAACAGGAGCAGGGTAGTTGCGGGACCGTAGATACCGATAAGTTCCTGCGAATAGTAGTAGCCGTTGTTCTTGGCTGTCTCGAGGAGGTCGCCCGTGCCCCAGTCAATGAAATGGTATTCCTCGGTGTTCACCTTGAAGAGAATCTGCAGAATGGGCAGTAGCACGGTAAATGAAAAGACATTGAACAAGGCCGCCAGAATGTTCATTGCGAAAGTGCCTGCGATGTATCGCTTGTACCGGGCGAAATACTTGCCCATGAGATGAAAGAATTCTTTCATGTGCGGGTTGTTTTGGTGTTTTGATGTGGTGTCCGGCAAGAAGCAGCACCGCTCATTTGCGTCCGAAATCAGCGGGTATTTCGCCCCATCTGTCGGTGTGCCATTTGAGTAGCTGTATGTCGTTGCAAGGGTTGCAGCAGAGCCATTTCTCCGCCCTCTCGATAAGTCCGTACACTTGCGCGCTCTCTTCCGTGCGCGGGAGTTTTGTCCTGCATTTCTTCGCTTTCACCCAAAGTAGTGCATTGCGGCTGTCGCTGTATATAGGCCGGCGTGTGCCCTGCTTCTTCTGGAGCGCAAGGGCATGTACGATGGCGAGGAATTCTCCGATGTTGTTGGTGCCGTAGACAGGACCGAAGTGGAACAGGCGGGCTTTGCTTTGCACGTCCACTCCCTGGTATTCCATCATACCTGGATTTCCGCTGCATGCCGCATCAACGGCATAGGCATCCCGTATGGCATAATCAGTCGTCCTGTTGCCGGCGGTGCGTCTTTCATGTTTTTGTTCCCGTACCGGAGTCCCCTGGCTGAAGGCCTGCTGTGCCTCTTCCATTGTGGAGAAAGCTTTGTAGCGCGACTCCTTGATGCCGATAACCTGCCCCTTGCAGTCTTCCCATGTCATGTAGATTCCGGGCTTCCTGCCGCTCCACACTACATAGAACTTTTCTTTTGGTTTTGCCATTCTGTTGTCGCTTGGCCTGTGTATGTGGTCATTGCCGGATGCTGCAGGTGCGCTACATACGTTCCGGCATCTCTATGCCGAGCAGTCCCATGCCTGTGCGCACCACATTGCCGGTCTGCTTCGAGATCATAAGTCTCAGACTGCGCTTCTTGAGGTCTTCTTCGCCGAGAATGGAGTAGTCGTGGTAGAACTGGTTGTATTCCTTCACCAGATCATAGCAGTAGTTGGCTATATCGCTCGGGCTGTAGTCGCGGGCGGACTGCTGTATTATGGAGGGGAACTCTGAGAGCTTCTGTATGAGACGCTGTTCCTTTTCGTTGACAGGGGTGTCGGTCTCCAGCGTGGCGGACGCACTTGTTTTGGCCTTGCGCAGCACAGACTGTATGCGCGCATAGGTATACTGTATGAACGGGCCTGTGTTGCCGTTGAAGTCTATACTTTCCGCCGGATTGAACAGCATGTTCTTGCGTGCGTCCACCTTGAGCAGGAAATACTTGAGAGCCCCGAGTCCTACTATGCGTGCGACCTCCTGCGTTTCTTCCGGGCTCATGTCCTTGAACTTGCCCAGTTCCTCGCTTGTCTGTCTGGCGGTGTTTATCATCTCGCTGATGAGATCGTCAGCATCTACCACAGTGCCCTCGCGGCTCTTCATCTTGCCGTTAGGCAGTTCTACCATACCGTAGGAGAAATGCACGAGGTCTTTGCCCCACGCGAAGCCCAGCTTGTCAAGCAGGATTGAAAGCACCTTGAAATGGTAGTTCTGCTCGTTGCCTACCACATAGACCATCTTGTCAATGGCGTAGTCGTTGAAACGCAGTTTGGCGGTGCCGATGTCCTGGGTCATGTAGACCGAAGTGCCGTCGGAGCGGAGCAGCAGCTTCTCGTCAAGACCCTCGGGACGCAGGTCTGCCCACACCGAACCGTCTTCGTGGCGTGTAAAGATTCCTTCCTCAAGCCCTTTTTCCACTTCTTGCTTGCCTGCGAGGTAGGTGTCTGACTCGTAGTATATCTTGTCAAATGATACCCCCAGAGCTTTATAGGTTTCGTCAAAGCCCTTGTAGACCCAACCGTTCATCTTCTTCCACAGCGCACGCACTTCTGCATCGCCCTGTTCCCATTTGACCAGCATCTGATGGGCTTCCTTGATGAGCGGAGCCTCTTTCTTGGCGGTATCCTCGTCCATTCCTTGCGTCTGGAGCTGTTTTATTTCCTCGCGGTAATGCCTGTCAAATGCCACATAGTAGTCTCCTGCGAGATGGTCGCCTTTCTTGCCCGATGTTTCGGGAGTCTCGCCGTTGCCCCACTTGAGCCACGCCAACATGGACTTGCAGATATGTATTCCGCGGTCGTTGACGATGTTGGTCTTCACGACGCGGTTGCCGGCAGCCCCAAGAATCTGTGACAGAGCCCACCCCAGCAGGTTGTTGCGCACATGACCGAGGTGGAGCGGCTTGTTGGTGTTGGGCGACGAATACTCTATCATTACCAGTGGAGCGGCCTCGGTGGGTTTCACGATGCCGTAGTCCGGTGTCGAGGCTATGTTGTTGAGCACCGAAATCCAGTAGGAGGGGGATATGCAGAGGTTCAGAAAGCCGTTGAAGACATTGAACTTCTCTATTGCCGGCTCGTTTTCCGCAAGCCATGTCCCGATTTCCCGGGCCGTATCTTCAGGCTTCTTCCGTGAAATCTTGAGCAGCGGAAACACCACCAGGGTAAGATGCCCCTCAAAATCTTTCCTCGTTTTCTGCAGCTGCATAGCGGCAGGCTCCACGGTAGAGCCGTAAAGGGCTTTTGCGGCCTTGGCGACAGCCGACTGTATGAGTTCTTCTATGTTCATAAGGGTGTTTATAGCTTGGATTTTACAATTGGCGCACCGTCTGTGCACGTTGCGCCGACCGTACATTTTAGTTAGTTAGCGTGCAAAATTACCGTTCTTTTACCTAAGTGCCAAACGAAAGGCAGAAAAACTCGTGCGGAAAAGAAAAATGCTTGAGACGGCGGACACAGGAGTTGGTCTTACGGCTGCGTTCCGCCCGAAACGGAAATCCATTTCGCCCGGAACGCTGTCACGTTTCGGGCAGAACGCAATTGGGTTTCGGGCGAAGCGCGCCGGGGAGAACAAGCGGAAATTTCGCCGCATCAACATTTTCCAATGTCCAGAAGCCTCTGCGGCATCGCCGCGTGCAGCCTCCTCAGTATGAATCAAGAAGGAGGCTTGTTTTTCCATGAGAGTTAGCTGTTTGTGTACACGCAAGAGAAAATGGCAGTAGCGGCGGTCTTGCGGCTGTCTTCAGGAAGAACATATCGGCGGCACAGCCGGCGGTTGAACAAAGTCGCCGAAAAATTTGTCTGATTGCAAAGAAAAGCGTAACTTTGCGTCCGCTCTTGGTAACAGAGAGCCAAAGTACTTATTATTAACAAATTGCAAAACACAGTAAGACTTATGAATCAGTATGAAACCGTTTTCATTTTGACTCCCGTTTTGTCTGATGAACAGATGAAGGAAGCGGTTGGTAAGTTCAGGGACTATCTTACAGGGCATGGCGCAGAGATTCTCTATGAGAACAACTGGGGTATGCGGAAACTGGCTTACAACATCAACAAGAAGTCAAGTGGCTTCTATGTGGAGTTTGGCTTCAAGGCCGAACCTGCACTCATCAGCAGACTGGAGATCAATTACCGCCGTGACGAGCGTATACTCCGCTTCCTCACGGTAAAGATGGACAAGAACGCGGCTGCCTACGCCGCAAAGCGCCAATCGCTTAAAACCAAGGAGGACTAAACCATGGCAGCAGACAAGAACGAAATCAGATATCTGACAGCTCCTTCAATTGATGTGAGGAGAAAGAAGTACTGCCGTTTCAAGAAGAGCGGTATCAAGTATATTGACTACAAAGACCCTGAGTTCCTCAAGAAATTCCTGAATGAGCAGGGTCGCATTCTCCCTCGCCGCATCACCGGCACCTCCCTGAAGTACCAGCGCCGTGTGGCCCAGGCCGTGAAAAGGGCTCGCCACCTCGCCTTGCTTCCATTTGTAACCGATTTGATGAAATAATAAAAGAGGAGGACACAGTATGGAAATCATTTTGAAAGAAGATATTGTCGGTCTCGGCTTCAAGAACGACATTGTGACTGTCAAGAACGGCTATGCAAACAACTTCCTTGTTCCCACAGGAAAGGCAATTCCCGCTTCGGCATCTGCCAAAAAGGTATTGGCTGAAGACTTGCGCCAAAAGGCTCACAAGCTTGCCAAAATAAAGGAAGAGGCAGAAGCTTTGGCTGCAAAGATAAATGCAGTCCCCACTCTCGTCATTCCTATGAAAGTGAGTGCCACCGGCACCATCTACGGTTCAGTGACCAATGTCCAGATAGCAGACGGGCTTGCCGCTCAAGGCGTTGAGGTGGAAAGGAAGAAGATCGTCCTTTCCGACGTTAAGGCAGTGGGCACCTATACAGCCACGGTGAAGCTGCACAAGGAGGTTTCCGCCACCGTCAATTTTGAAGTTGTGGCAGAAAATGCCGCAGAGGCTTGATTCTGCTGCCAATTTGCAGTGATACAGAAAATCCGCTCCCAATCCGGGGGCGGATTTTCTGTGTGTTTCCGTATGGTTTGCAAGTAACATCGTACGAGAACAAAAAACAGGCGTGCGACTTTTTGCAGTCCAGAGTTTTTGCTAAATTTGCCATACAATGGAAATCTGGAATACCGCAAAGCCATGAAACTTAAATATATTTTTCTCGTCCTGTCGCTGCTTGTAGCATGGGGTGCGGATGCGCAGACCGCCAAGCGCAAAACCGTTTCACAAGGCCAACAGAACAGGTCACAGCAAAAACGACCTGTATACAGGGATGTGACTTATGTTGTAGACGGCAGAGCCAGCGGATATGCGGATGGCGAGTGGGTGAAACTGTGCATTCCTACCGCAAACGGGCTGCAGGCTCATGACTCTGTCAGGATAAAAGACGGAAAGTTTCGCTTTTCCGGCAAGACCAAGAACGTGCCGTATATGCAGTATGTAACTATTGGCAAGGGTATACAGAAGAATATAACCGAAATTCTTCTTGAAGAGGGGACTATCGCCGTGCAGCTTACTGCCGGCGAGAAAAAAGACCGTGTCACCGGCACACCCCACAACGACATTTATATGCCCTATCGCGACAGCCTCAACGACATATACACCAAGATGTACGCCTGTATGACTGAGGCGGCGAAACTGTCCAATTCCAAAGACGACAGGGAAAGCTACAGTGCCGGTGCTGATATGCTGAAGAAGAAAATAATAACGGTGAGCTATGACTATGCCGCCAGAAACATGACCAACTGGGTGGGTGTATACCTGTTCGCGGAATACTACAAACGCTTCAGTCTGCAACAGAACAGGACTCTCCTCGCCAAGATGTCGCGCAAGTACGGCAACCTGCCCATTACGGCGGAGATACGGAAATATGTGAACAAACAGAAATAACCACCAAGGAACAGACTACTATATGAAACGAACATTCATTACCACCGCGTTAGTATTGGCGGGTATCGTGCTTGCCGTGGCGCAGGACTACTCGGTAAAGGGTACAGTGAACGCCGGGTTCAACGGCAAAAACATTTATCTGGCTTCCTATGACAGGGGCAAGTGGACAAAGAAAGATTCCGCCTGCATAGCGGACAACAAATTCGCCTTTACCGGCAGCGTGGAGTCACCGTCCGTAGTTTTCCTGCTTTATGAAGACGGCGACAAGAAGATATTCAATGATTTTATACTGGAAAACGCTGTGATAGCGGTTGGTGTCACTATCGGTCAAGACCTTGAGCTCGCTGCGGCAGGAACGAAATCCAATGAGGCGTTTGCGCAATACAAGGAGGCTATGGCGAAGTACCGCGACAAGGCGGACCCCGTGAGGAAACAAATCGGGCAAGCTGGTGAGAACAAGGTTCTGAAGGACAGCCTGATGACCGTATACTACTCGCTCGTGAACGAGGTGAGGTCGCAGATGGAAGCTATCTGTACGGCAAACAATGACAACTTTACCGGTCTGTATCTTGCACAGAATTTCTACACCCAGTGGAAAGTGGAGCGTGCCAAGGAGTTCCTGGCGCAGATTCCGCAAGATCTCCGTGCCACAAACATATACAAGAAGATGGCAGACCATATCTCGCTGGTTGAAAACACGGCAGAGGGAAAACCTTTCGTGGATATTGCGGGCAAGACACCCGAGGGCAAAGACATAAAGCTGTCGGACTATGCCGGGAAAGGCAAGGTTGTGCTGGTTGATTTCTGGGCCAGTTGGTGCGGTCCGTGCATGATGGAAATGCCTAACGTGGCCAAGGCCTATGGTCTTTTCAGAGAAAAGGGGCTGGAAATTGTAGGAGTATCGCTTGACAGTCAGGGTGAAGCATGGAAGAAAGCTCTTGCCGAGCAGAAGATGATATGGCCGCAGATGAGCGATCTCAAGGGTTGGACTAGCGACTGTTCCAAAGCCTATGGAGTCAGTGCCATACCGGCAACGGTACTGATAGACAACAGCGGAACAATCGTGGCGCGTGACCTGCGCGGTGATGACCTGATAAAAAAAATTGAAGAACTTCTGAAATAACGCCCCAGACACGTTGAAATGCGAAAGACTGCGATGCTTCTTGTGTGTGTTTGTCTGGCTCTCGTGATCAAGGGCCAGACAAATTTTGTGTGGCAGCCTGGCAAAGTGGTGAAGCAGGCTCTGTTGGACAAACTTGCCTCCGATGATCTTTTTGCATGCGAACAAATCAGCGATGAGGTTTTCAGGCGCATGCAGGGAAAATCATTCAAGAAAGACTGCACTGTAAAGCGAGAGGATTTGCGCTATCTCAAGATTCTTCATGCCAATGGCAGCGGAATGTCCCAAATGGGCGAAATGGTCTGCAACAAAGCCATTGCTGATGACTTGATTGGTATTTTCAGAGCTCTATACAAGGCTGGTTACCGCATTGAACGCATGGTGTTGGTTGATGACTATGGAGCCGATGACGAAGCTTCGATGTCGGACAACAATACATCGTGTTTCAATTTCCGCAAGGTCAACGGTAGCGGGAAACTGTCAAGACACAGTCTCGGGATGGCTGTTGACATAAATCCGCGTTACAACCCGTGTCTGCACGCAAAGACGGGAATTGTAGAACCTGCCAACGGTAGTCAGTATGCCTACGGACGCACCCGAAAGCGGCAGGCTCCATTCTGTTTCATTAACCATGAGGATGTGTGTTACAAACTGTTTGCAGCTTGCGGCTTCCGCTGGGGCGGTGACTGGAAGACAAACATTGATTACCAGCATTTTGAAAAGACTGTAAAATAATTCGGAAAGCAGAAAGCAGTCGCCCGTTTTGCCCGTCCTGTCTGCCTGTGTGGCAGCTGTGGTACGGATAGGAACTATGTATGCAAAACAATTCATGGAACCAGTGCTCTGCCCCCTGTCGCTTTTTCTTGGAATTCCGTGTCCTTTTTGCGGTCTGATTCATGCTTGCCCCCGATTGCCGCAGATTTCCTTTTGTTAAAGGATGCAGTGTATACGGCTGGTGTACGAGGGAGCGTGAGGAAAATCCTGTTGCTGACGATCGTGGCAGTGCGGGCATACAAGCCATATCCTTGTCTATAGCCGCCAGAACAAGGCGGAGACAAACAGAGCGATAGCGGCAAGAAAGAAATGCAGGAAAGGCCGTTTGCGGCAGACAAGCCAAAAAGCAAGGAAGAAAAATGCGGTGTAAAGCATAATGCAACTTGTTGTACCAAGGCGAACAGACAGGCTCGCCATTGGCAGCGAAGCCACGCCCGAAGTCCATAGGCACATGACGTTGATTGATGCAGATAGTACTGTCCCGGCCACAGAGAAAAGAAAGGGAACGCCGGAAACGAGGAGAAACAGGAATGCGGCAATCAAGATTACGTAAGCGCACGGAATGACGATGGCATTGGCCACCAAAAAGAATACCGGGAAATTTCCGAAAATGACGGCTACAAGTGGTGCGGTGGCAAGCTGCGCAACGGTTGACACAAAGATGAAGTCGAGCACGACCTTGAGTTTGCCCGCCTCGCGACGGATGGCACTTCCGGAATAGTACGGCATGAAGCATACCAAGGCACCGACAGACAGAAACGACAGCTGGAACGAGATATCCATCAGACTGACAGGATTCACGAGCAGAATCAGCAAAGCCGCGACTACCACGTTGTTGAAGGAGGAGTATCCTTCACCCCTCAGCGACAGGAGCAGGAACAGGCTTACCATAATGGCAGAACGCACAATGGAAACGCTGAATCCCGTGAGGCAGGCAAACGCCCATACGAAAGAGATGCATATCAGAGTCGTGGCGTACCGGCTTTGCCGACTGAAACGGAGAGGACGCAAAAGCATCAGGAGAAAGGCCGTGACAATCCCGAGGTGCAATCCTGACAGCGCGAGGATATGGCTTACTCCCGCTTTTGAAAATGCGGTGCGATCCTGTTTGGACAACATGGATTTGTCACCCAACGTTATGGCAGACAGCACGGCAAGCCTGTCTTCGGGGAGATTGAGTTTCCGGTATTGGCGTGCCAACCGCTGGCGCACAGACTCCGCCGCAGTCTTCAACCGCGTGGCGAAACCGATTTGTTCAAACAGAGAAAGAGAGTCTTTCCGCGACAAACAAGAGACTGGAGTATGGCAGAAAGCCGCACCTTCCACGCCGTGCCGCTTGAGCCAAAGGGCATAGTCAAATCCATTGGGTATGCGGTTGTTGTGCGGAGCTTCAATCCGCGCATAAAACCGAACGGCATCACCAGGTGCCGGAGGGGCTTGGAACATGTTTTTGTTTGCAGAAATGATAACGTTTCTGAAACTCCCGTTATATTCAACAGCTGTAGTGACCTTGTAGTAGCGTTTTGTGGCTTTGCACGGTTCTGTCACCACTCCTCGCCAGTGCTTTTTCTGGGCAGGCCAAGCGACAGCATGATTTGTGTAGTACAGGCTGTCTGCCAGAATGCCGGCGGCTGTGAGGGCGATGAAGGCACACGTTGCCAGCGTGTGGCAGGAGAGTCCTCTGCAGACTTGTTTCCCCTTGCACAGGAGTAAAACACAAGCTGCAAGAGCAGCACAGCCCGAAGCGGCGACATATGGAACAAGGTTGCCGGGTATAGCCCCGAACTCCATCAGTAAGATTCCCAGACAGAAAGGAAGCAGCAGTCTCAGGGCAGGCGAGTCTTCAAAGAACCTCTCTGCCAGAAACATGAGGGCTCTAGAATGAGGACTCATGACAGCAACGCTCCGAACAGTCCGCCGCCGCTCAAATCAGAATGCCGGAGTTGTTCCACAATATGCCTCAGCATGATTTGAGGAACTTGATTTCTTCTTCCGGGCAGTCCGCCTTGAACACGGCACTGCCGGCAACCAGCACATCAACACCGGCCTCGACAAGCTGTCTGGAATTTTGGCGGCACACTCCGCCATCAATTTCAATCAGTGTATTGAGGTTGCGGCGGTCAATCATCTCGCGAAGCGTGCGCACCTTGTCAACAGTACGCTCAATGAATTTTTGTCCGCCGAACCCCGGATTTACGCTCATAAGCATGACAATGTCGGCCTCTTCAAGTACGTCTTCCACCATTGACACGGGGGTGCCGGGGTTGAGCGTGACACCCGACATCATGCCTTCTTTCCTGATTTGGCTGAGCAGACGGTGCAGGTGTACGGTAGCCTCCTGATGCACATTCATCACTTTGGCTCCAAGAGCCTTTACCCGACCGACATACTTTTCGGGCTCGACAATCATCAGGTGAACATCCAACGGTTTGGCGGCGACTCTGGCCATGGCTTCCATGACAGGGAAACCGAACGAGATGTTGGGCACGAAAACTCCGTCCATTACGTCAAGGTGATACCAGTCAGCGTTGCTGTTGTTCAGCATCCTGATGTCGCGTTCCAGATTGCAGAAATCCGCCGACAGCAGCGACGGCGAGACAAGGGGAGTCTTCATTTTTGAATGAACTGTTAGGAATTGATGTTGCGAAATTACAAAAAAAACAGCGATACCGCCAATCCGGGGCAGTCATATTAAGGGCAAAAAAACCGTACAGAGTGATTTTGCCAATCAGGCGTGTCGTCATGCAGTAAAAAACGCTAACTTTGCGCTTTCAAACGTCAATGGCACATGAACTTGAAACAATATCTGGACGACAAGGGAGTTGAAATCTGGCGCAGCCTGACAGGACAGGCGTCGAGGATTGCCGTCCTTGGCCATTCCGGACCGGATGGAGACGCAATCGGTGCAATATTGGCAATGTCGCATTATCTCCGGAAGACCGGAAAGCAGGCGACTCCGATAACTCCCAACCCATGCCCCGACTTTTTGCGGTGGATGCCGGGCATTGAGCGTGTCCTGTCTTTCAGCACATCCGGCGACAAGGTCAGGAAAGCCTTGAGCGACAGTGATCTCGTGATATGTCTGGATTTCGGCAGCTATGGCAGGCTGGAAGACCTTGGGGCAACGGTAGAGGACATGCAGGCACCCGTGATAGTGATTGACCATCATACCGACCCGCAGATAGACGCAGATCTTCGGGTTATAGACACCGGAGCCTGTGCCACATGCGAGATATTATACAGCGTGTTGTCGCAAGTGGACTCTGAAAATCTGCACGACCGTACAATTGCGAGCTGTATTTACTGCGGCATGATGACGGATACGGGAGCTTTCGCCTATAACTCCAACCGTCCCGAAATATTCCTGACGATAGCCTTGCTGATCTCCGCCGGCATTGACAAGGACAGAATCTACCGAAACGTCTACTATAGTTACAGCGAGCGGCGGTTGCGCCTTATGGGATATGTTATGAACCGGAAGATGAAGTATTTTCCGAAGTTGCATACAGCCGTATACACTCTGGACACGAAAGAAATGGAAGAGTACGGTTTCGTGAGGGGCGATGCTGAGGGGTTCGTAAACCTCCCGCTACAGATAAAGGGAACCCGGCTGAGTGTCTCAATGCGTGAAGATTCGGAGAAGCCCATAGTGAGGATTTCGCTCCGTTCGGTCGGCAGTTTCCCGTGCAACAAGATGGCAGAAGAATTCTTCAATGGCGGCGGTCATTTCAATGCGGCAGGCGGCACGTTGCCCAAGCCGATGGAAAAAGCCTATGAAACAGTGTTGAAAGCTTTGGAGGCATACCGTGCGGAACTCATTTAATGTTTTTTAGATTGAGCCCATACATAAGAAAAATAAAAACGATTATCTTTGCACCTCGTATGAGAATTGTCAACAGTATATTGTCCGGTTGTGTGTTGCTCGCCTTGACGTGTTCCGCATTGTCTTCATGCGAAGAGGAACAGACGTATGCGGAGCAGAAAAAGGCAGAGCGCAGAGCCATCAGCGCATTTGTCAGCAAGGGGACGCTGCAACTTGACGGGGAACTGGGCGACACGCTGCTTTACGTGAAGCCAATAAAGGAAATAAGCGAGTGGCAGTTTGCAGCCCAGGACAGTACCACCAACCTTAATGACAATGAATATGTGCGTTTGTCATCGTCAGGGGCTTATATGCAGATTATCCGCAAAGGGGCAGGCAAGAAACTTGAAGACGGGGATGAGGATCGCGTACTCGTGCGCTTTGTGGAATACAACATATCTGGAGATTCCATACAGTCGCGCAATACCAATGCATACAACATTGCGATGCTTGACGAGATGACCGTGTCCAATGCGAGCGGAACTCTGACGGGTACGTTCAGTCAGGGGCTGATGAAAAAACTTTACTCCTCACCATCTGTTCCGGAGGGCTGGTTGATACCGTTACACTATGTGAATATAGGCAGACAGGAGACAGAAGACGAAGAAATAGCCAAAGTGAGGATTATCGTGCCGCATTCCATCGGGCAGGCAAATGCGGTCTCGAATGTATATCCCTGCTTCTACGAACTGACATATATGAGCAGCAGGTAAGAGCTGTTGCCAAAAACATGCAGCCAGAACAAGCCGGGGTATGCTCCGGCTTTTATTTTTGACTGCATGGACAAGCGGTGTGGTCATGCCGAATGCGTTGTACAGTCAAGAACGGCAAAAATTAAAGGGATAAAAGCGACCCGGAATAAAAAAAACACATAACTTTGCACCGAAACACATAGACAAGCGCAAAAACGGGATTCTGGTGCGTGCAGGCATTGGGATTCTTTGTTTTTTTGCGCAGTCCGGACAGAATTACGAAAAATCACAAAAGAAGACATTATGGCATACATGACACAAGAGGGCTTTGATCTACTCTCGGCCCAACTGAAACACATGGAACAGATTGAGCGCCCCGCCGCTTCGGCAGCAATCGCAGAAGCACGCGACAAGGGAGACTTGTCCGAAAACTCAGAATATGATGCCGCAAAGGAAGCGCAGTCCATGCTGGAAATGAAAATCAACAAGCTCAAGGCAACTCTGGCCGAAGCGAAAATAATAGATCCCTCAAAACTCAGTAATGAGACAGTACAGATTCTGTCTACGGTTGAAATGCGTAACACCAAGCTTGGCACAAAGATGAAATACACCATTGTGAGCGAGTCGGAGGCAAATCTCAAGGAAGGCAAGATTTCGTCCACAACGCCAATCGCACAGGGGCTGCTCGGCAAAAAAGTGGGCGACATAGTGAAAATACAAATTCCCAAAGGCGAGATAGAACTGGAGATTCTAAACATCTCAATCTGATTCCGCTCGGAAAGATCAAAAATCAGCCATTCTCTTTCAAATCCAAAACATCATGCCGACATTATTTTCCCGCATAGTAAAGGGTGAAATACCGAGTTATAAATGTGCAGAGAGCGAGGATTTCTACGCATTCCTTGACATCAACCCCATTCGCCGGGGACACACACTTGTGGTGCCTAAGCGCGAGGTGGACTATTTCTTTGATTTGGACGATGATGAAATAGCCCGTATGCAGATTTTTGCCAAACAGGTGGCTGTGGCTATAAAGAAGGCCTTTCCATGCCGGAAGGTCGCGCAGGCGGTGATAGGACTGGAGGTTGACCATGCCCACATTCACCTTGTGCCGATAGACAACGAGGGCGAGCTGTTTTCGGGCAAGCATATCTCCCTTGCCCCGGAAGAATTTGAAGCTACGGCAAAGGCAATACGCACGAATTTCGGGCAGAAATAGTCTTGCGGTGGAAATAAAACACTACATTTGCCTTTGCTTAGTTCTGTAAAACCCCTAAAAGTATCACAATATGAGATCAGTTGCTTTGTCTGCGTTTGTCACCATCGTTTTGGTTCTTGTGTGCAATGTCGGTTCTCCGGCGCAGAAAATCACTTTTGGTCATATCGCTTATGACAAGGTTCTGCACGGCATGGCAGACTATGCCGTAGCACAGGAGCGTATCAAGAACATCCACGAACAGTACAACAAAGAGGCGGAATATAACGAGGACAAGTTCTTCAAGATGTATGCAGAGTATATTCAGGGACAGAAAACTTTTCCGGAAGAGATAATGCTCAAACGGCAGAAAGAACTTCAGGTGGCAATGGAGCAGGGGATCTCCTTCCGCAAGGATGCCGAAAAGCTCCTGCAAGATGCGGAAACGGAATTGCTGAAGCCTCTCAAGGACAGGCTTGACAAGGCAATCGCCGTAGTGGCAAAAGGACGGAATCTGGCTTTTGTGGCAAACACCGATGCCAACACTTACCCGTATATAAATCCCTCCGACGGTATGGATATAACTGACCTCGTTGAACTTGTATTGGCGGGGAAACCTCTTCCCCCGGTAGAGACTGCAGATTCTTTTGTGCCGGGAATAATGGACACGGACAACTCCGTTGAGATAGAATAAATTTTGCCAATTCCCCCTTTTCCCTTGGAGACAAGGTCATGCAATTGCCGCAATCACCAGGCCCGATAGGGGTCTTTGACTCTGGATACGGAGGACTTACAGTCTTGCGTAAACTGCGTGCCGTATTGCCGGAATATGATTACCTTTATCTTGGTGACAATGCAAGAGCTCCTTACGGAACCCGTTCCTTTGATGTGGTTTATCGCTATACCCGGCAGGCTGTTACGGCTCTGTTTGAGAGAGGATGCCATTTGGTAATACTCGCATGCAACACGGCCTCGGCGAAGGCCTTGCGTACCATACAGCAGAGAGATCTCCCGCTGCTTGATCCCCTGCGGAGGGTGTTGGGGGTTATACGTCCCACGGCGGAGGTCATCGGCAGTATCACCAAATCGCGTCACGTGGGGATTCTTGCCACTACGGGTACGATTATGTCAAAATCGTATGACATGGAAATACAGAAACTGTTTCCTGACATTTGTGTCACGGGACAGGACTGTCCGATGTGGGTGCCGTTGGTGGAGAATTTCGAGTTTGATTCGGAGGGTGCGGACTATTTCGTAAAGTTGCGGATAGACCATATTTTGCGGAAAGATCCCTTGATAGATACCCTGGTGCTTGCGTGTACGCACTATCCCCTGCTTATCGGCAAGATAAGGCAATACACGCCTCCGGGCATACGGATTGTTTCCCAAGGTGAATATGTGGCGGCAAGCCTCTCCTTATACCTGAAAAGGCATCCGGATATGGCCGCCCGTTTGACGCGCAACGGCACACTGAAATGTCTCACCACTGAGACCCCCGGTAAATTTGATGCCACCGCAATGGAGTTCATGGGTGAACCTGTACATTCTGAAAACATCGTAATGAATTAGCCGACTCCCAGGGAATGGAAGCCGGCTTGTTTCGCTTATGTCCTGCTGTCGGCAAGGGCCTGCGCGCTAAAGGTCTTTGCCTATGTCGCGGCGGTAGTATTTGTCCGTAAACTTGATTGTTCCTGCAACCGTCATGGATTTTTCAAGAGCTTCGTCTTTGTCCTTGCCGTATGAAGTGACGGCAATCACGCGCCCGCCGTTGGTGACGAGTTTGCCATCCTTTACTGTAGTTCCCGCATGAAACAGGATACTGTCATTGACAGAGTCTGCCCCTGTAATCCTATAACCTTTCTTGTATTCCTGTGGATATCCTCCGCTCACGAGCATAACGCAAACCGCAGCCCGCTCGTCCTGCTCTATGTCGTATTTGTCAAGAGTGCCGTTGGCCACACCCTCAAAAAGTTCTACGATGTCCGTTTTAAGACGAGGCATAACCGTTTCCGTTTCGGGGTCACCCATACGGCAGTTGTATTCTATCACTTTAGGCTGTCCGTTGCAGTTGATAAGTCCGAAGAAGATAAAGCCCTTATAGTCTATGCCCTCCTGGGCGAGCCCCTCCACGGTGGGGCGCACAATCTGGTTTTCCACCTTCAGCATCCACTCCTTGTCGGCAAACGGAACAGGAGAAACGCTTCCCATTCCGCCGGTATTAAGCCCTGTGTCGTATTCACCGATACGCTTGTAGTCTTTGGCTTCGGGCAGAATCCGGTAGTGTATGCCGTCGGTCAGGGCAAAGACGGAACATTCCGTGCCTTCAAGGAATTCCTCTATCACAACTTTTGCAGACGCAGAACCGAACTTGCCGCCGAACATTTCCTCAAGTTCTTCCACTGCCTCTTTAAGGCTTCCGACAATAAGCACACCTTTTCCTGCACACAGGCCATCGGCCTTAAGCACATAGGGAGGGCGCATTGTTTCAAGAAATGTCTTTGCCTCTGCGAGCTGCGTTCCGTTGAATGTCCGGTATGCCGCCGTAGGAATACTGTGGCGCATCATGAAATCCTTGGCGAAGTCCTTTGAACCTTCAAGCCGTGCTCCCGCTTTTGTCGGTCCTATCACTGCAATGTCCTTAAGCCGGGGGTGTTGTTGGAAATAGTCTGCGATGCCTTCAACCAAGGGAACTTCAGGACCGACCACAACCATTCTGACATTGTTGTCTATTGAGAACTGGGCGATGCTTTCAAAGTCAAGTTCTTTAAGGGGTACGTTTTGCCCTATCAATGCAGTGCCGGCGTTGCCGGGAGCTATAAACAGTTTGTCGGTCTTTGCGCTTTGCGAGATCTTCCATGCGAGGGCGTGCTCGCGTCCGCCGCTTCCAAGCAATAAGATATTCATGTCTGTTGTTATGTTTAGGTGTTTAGTTCCTTATCTCAAGAAGTCGTTGAAATAGCGTGTAATCTGTTCGTACAGGTGTATTCGGTCGTGTCCTGTCATGTTGTGCTCTCCGTTTGGGTATGCAAAGAGGTCTATCTGTGTGCCGGCATCGGCGCAGGCCCGTGCAAACGACAGAGAGTGTTGTGGAACGCATACCGGGTCGTTGTAGCCGAAGATAATCTTGAGTCTTCCCTTGAGGTTTCCGGCTTTGAGGCACAGGTTGCTGTTTCTGTACCCTTCGGGGTTCTTTTGCGGTGTACTCATGTAGCGTTCGCCGTACATCACCTCGTAAAGACTCCAGTCAATGACCGGACCGCCTGCAACAGCAGCCTTGAACACGTCAGGATATGACACCATCATGTTGGTGGCCAGAAAGCCTCCGAAACTCCATCCGTGTACACCAAGACGGGCGGCATCAATGAACGGCAGGCTTTTCAGGAAATTCACTCCACACATCTGGTCTGCCATTTCCACATCACCCAAACGGCGGTAAGTCACATTCTCAAAGGCGAGTCCCCGTTCGCTGCTGCCGCGGTTGTCCATCACGAACATCACGTAGCCCCTTTGTGCCATATAGATTTCCCACCCCCGGCAGTTGTAGCCCCACGAGGCGTTTACAAGCCGTGTCATCGGGCCTCCGTACAGATACACAATGGCAGGGTATTTCTTGTCTGGGTCAAAGTCGGGTGGAGTAATCAGGCGGTAGTAGAGGTCTGTCACCCCGTCGGCCGCCTTCAGGCTGCCGCTTGTGATATTGGGCACGGCATATCCTTCCCAAGGGTCAAGGGGGCGGAAGAGACCGGCAATACCTTCCCCCGAAGTCGACAGTATGTCATACTGTCTCTTTACCTTTGGCGAAGACCATGTGTCAAGAATCATGGTTCCGTCAGCAGACAGAATGCCGCGGTGAACTCCCACGCCGTTGTCGAGCAGCTGTCGTTTGCCCGTCTCCACGTTGACCGCATAGAGATTGTGCTGTAGTGTATTCTTCTCGGTGGTGGTGACAATCGCGCTCCTTGATTCGGGGCAGAATCCCAGCACGGAGGTCACAACATAGCATCCTGATGTCAAATCACCAAGATTGTTGCCTTTGGTGTCAATGAGAAAAAGATGGCTGTAGCCCGTGTTCTCTGTCTGATACAGGAATTTGTTTTCGTCCCAGGGAAGAAAAAGCAGAGGGTGCTCCGGATGTACGTATTTCTCGTTGTTTTCTTCATAAACCTTGCTGAGTCTGCAACCTGTTTTGGCGGAAAAGCCCCATATTTCATCGTGGTTCTGATCACGATTGATGACGGTCACATACACCGTCTTGTTATCGGGAGACCACGTTATGCCTGAGAAGTAACGGTCTTTCTTTTCTCCCAGGTCAAGCCATACGGTTTCTTCATCCTCCACGTTGTAGATTCCGATGCTTACCTCATGGCTTGCCATTCCTGCCATAGGATATTTGTCGGGCCTGTACTTGGCTATGCGGTGGCTGATATCCACCTGCGGATAATCGGCCACCATAGACTGGTCCATCCGATAGTAGGCGAGTCGCATTCCGTCTGGACTCCAGAATGTGCCCTTGCTTATGCCCCATTCGTTGCGGTGCACGCTTTGACCATAGACGAGACTGCGGTTTCCGTCGTGCGACAATTGCCGCAGTCTCCCTTTGGCATCGGTGACATACAGGTTGTTGTCCTTGACGAACGCAAGATTGCGCGACAGGCTGTTCCAGTCCTCCGCCGAGCTATTTTCCTCGCGCTGTTGGCTCCACACAATTTCTTTGAGCTCCCAGTTTATAAGAATGCGTCGTGTAGAGGTGACAAACATGACAACGGGAATGTCGGCATAGGGGAAGTCTGCGTCTTGCAGCGTTTCCAGGGTATCAAGATGCTCGTGGGCTATAATTCCGTTGATGTTGTTGAGCGTAAACAGGTTTTTCGTGCACTTCAACTGTGAGGGGGCCGTAGCCGTCCCGGTGTCTCTCCTCAAGTTGAAGCAGCATATCCCACACGAGTCATTGGCTATCTTGACCAATGTGTTTCCCCACCATTTTGCACCGGACTCCTGCGGAGTCATGGACTGGTAGGTTTTCCCCCCGTATTGCAGGTCGTCGTGGGTGAAAAGCTTTTGTTGGGCAACCATGGTATTGCTGATGCACAAAAAAGATGAAAATCCTACGGCCAGCGACAGGAGCAGCCTATTCATGTCCGCCCTTCTTGAAGGAGTCTTTCTTTGCCCATGGAGAGAGATTCTTCAGAGGAGCAGGTCTCCGTTCATCCCGTCTTTGACCGTCGCGGCGTTTTCCCCGTCCAAAGCCCTTGTTGTCTTCGTTTTCAAAGCGGTGCCGTTCACCCGTAAAATCCCTTCCTCTTTGTGACGCAAGGAAATTGCGGTGTCGTTTTATGAGATATGCGGGAATGTCGCTGTCTTCTTCTCCGGCATCGCCAAAGTCCGTCTTGTAGCTGTCGCGGTGCGGGCGGAGACTTCTTTTGTTTTTCATCTTTGTGATGTCATCTCCGTTTTTGATGTAGCCACCCTCAGAACGGAATTCCTTCAGCCCTCCGTCAAAAATATGGTATTTGCGGAATTCGCAGTCAAGTGAACCGTTGTAAAGCGGTATGCTGACGCTGGGCTTGAGTCCTATGCAGTCAAAAATCTCTTTCTTGTAGCTGATGATCCATGCGTCATTGCCGGAGAACTGGTGTTTCAGTTTCTCGCCTATGGTGCGATAAAGTCCGGGTAAATCGGGGGAGGTGATTCTTTCTCCATAAGGCGGATTTGTCACCATTACGGTCTTTTGGTCTGGTTTGGTGAACTGCTGGAAAGGCTTTTTCTCTATCTCCACGATGTCGTTCACCCCGGCAGCACGAACATTGGCAGCTGTGGCGTTAACGGCTACCGCGTCTATGTCGCTTGCGTAAATTTTATGTGTAAATTCCCTTTCCTGTGAGTCATCGTTGTAGATTCGCTCCAAGAGCTCGGGGTCAAAGTCTTTCCAATTTTCAAAAGCGTATTTCGCAGTATGGAAAACGCCTGGATAAATGTTGCGGGCAATCAGTGCCGCTTCTATGGCTATCGTGCCGGAACCGCACATGGGATCCATGAAATTGCACTCGCCGTTCCAGCCGGTCGTCAAAATCATTCCGGCGGCAAGAACCTCATTGATGGGACTTCCGACAGTTGCCACTTTGTAACCGCGTTTGTGCAGGCTGTCGCCAGAGGAGTCGAGTGACAGGGTGCAGTCGTTTCCGCTGATGTGAATGTTCAGCCTTATGTCGGGATTCGTAATGCTTATGTTGGGGCGCTGACCCGTCTTGTCGCGGAAATAGTCTACGATGGCATCCTTTACTTTGTAAGCCACGAACTTCGAATGTTTGAAGTCTTCAGAGTACACGACAGAGTCCACGGCAAACGTAGTCTTCAAATCCAGAAAGTCACTCCAGTTTATTTGCTTTACGGCCTGATATACGTCTTCGGCATCGCCGGCCGTAAAAATCTTGATTGGCTTGAGAATTCTCAGTGCTGTGCGCAGGCAGAAATTCGCCTTGTACATCATCTCTTTGTCGCCGGTGAAAGAGACCATGCGCAGACCCTTGACAGTCTCCTTGGCCCCGAGAGTTTCTAGTTCTATCGCCAAAACGTCTTCCAGTCCTTGAAGAGTCTTGGCCACCATTCTAAATTGTTCCATTGTACGAACTTATGGAAAGGGGGATGAATATTTGTTGTTCAGTTGATGCTTTTGTTCTGGCTCAGGCGTGCTCCTGGTTCCACATCTTCTGTCACCCAGATGTTTCCGCCAATCACGGCACCGCGCCCTATCGTGACACGCCCAAGAATTGTGGCGTTGGAATACACCACCACATCGTCTTCTATGACGGGATGGCGTGGCACCCCCTTAATGGGTATTCCGTCTGCGCCTACCGGGAAACTCTTGGCCCCGAGAGTCACGCCTTGATACAGCTTCACATTGTTGCCGATGATGCACGTGGCCCCGATTACCACGCCCGTACCGTGGTCAATGGTGAAATGGCTGCCTATCTCCGCTCCCGGGTGAATGTCAATTCCGGTTTCGCTGTGGGCTATTTCCGTAAGCATACGCGGTACAAGTGGGACACCAAGCTTGTGGAGGACGTGTGCCAGCCGGTAGTTGGTAAGCGCTTTTATTACCGGATAGCAGCTGATGACTTCACTGTAGTTGGTGGCAGCGGGGTCGCCCCTGTAGGTAGCCACGACATCTGTTGTCAGCGTGTCTTTGATGTCGGGAAGCATGGCTATAGTCTTTTGCGCAACAAGACCAGCATGCTTCTTTATGTCGGCCCGGCTGTGTTTGTCCCCGTTGCGATTGAGATTCATGCCTGCGGCTATTTGTTGCTTGAGCAGCATGTACAAACGCTCTACGGCGACACCCATATTGTATCTCAACGTGTCTGAATTGACACATGAACGCCCGTAAAAACCGGGGAAGAACACAGAGCGGCAAAGGTCTACCACTTCTTCCAGAACTTTGCCGGATGGAATAGAATCGCTGTCGGTATATTCATAGACAAACCCTCTCTTATCCGCCGAAGAATAGTCGGAGAGCTTTTCGACCGTGTCTGAAAGCAGACTTGCAAAACTGCTTTGTTCCATTGCTTGCGTGTGAATGTGAAAAAAAGCACTGCAAAAATAATGTTTTTATTTCTCTTTTCGCTAGGAACTCAATTATTATCGCCAAAAATTTGGTCACATATCTTGAAACAACTACCTTTGCCGCCGATTCCAAGACAATGTCACCGCAAAGCCAGTGAGTACACGCATCTTTGTGGCTGCCAGTAATAGAAGACATCTTGTAATCATCCAATCAAAATACAAACAACAAAGAAAGAAGACACAGAGTGGTCGGCATTCCTCTTTTTTGGTTAGGAAACCGGCAGTTCTCAATTTTCCCTTATCAATATGTCAAACTACAAATTGGACGAGCTTCTCGCCATGTCCGGCGATGAGATACGCTCTATTGCCCAGTCGGTGGGCGTTGCTGTCAAAGCGTCAGACTCACTGCAGGAAATCGCATACATGATAATAGACGAACAGGCCGTTGCCGGTTCCCAGGGACAGGCGCAGAACATGAAAAAAATGCGGGCTGCGAAAAGTTCCTCTTCTGCCGTAAAGAAACGCTCTTCAAAGGAAACGGATAAGGATTCCGCCCCTGCAACTCAGGAAGAACCTGCCAAGAAGCGCACTGTGCGTCGCCGTAAGACAACGGAAGAGGCAGTTCCATCCGCCCTTGCGGCAGAAACCCTGCAACCTCTTGAAGAACCGCAGAGTCTCATGGGACAGAAGGAGGTCGAACCCACAGCAAAATCCCGCAGGCGTGTGCGCAAGGCGGTGGCATCGGTAACGCCTGCGGCGGAAGAAAAACAGGAGGAGTCTGTTGAAGCGGCTTCTGCGGTCGCTGCGGAAACCATCGTCCGGGAATCTGCTGCAAAAGTTGCAGAACCAGAGCAGGACTTTGTCATAATACAGGACTTGCCGCCGCTTGAATCCGAAGACAACGCGTTGGACTTGTCTTCAGACAAGGTGTCTGGTGAAGAGGCGACCGCTGCCGAGTCCGTTTCACAGAAAAAAGAATTCCCACAGCTCCAAGCCCGTGCTGTCGCAAAGGCTTCGGAACAGTTGCGGGGGAATGCCCAATCTTATGATTTTGGTGATTCTATTATCTCGTGCGGAGTTCTTGACACAACATCTGAGGGACAGGCTTTCCTTCGTTCGGCGGACTATAACTACTTGTCATCGCCCGATGATGTATATGTGTCAAGCCAGCAGATAAAGAACTATGGTCTCAAGATGGGCGATGTGGTGGAGTGTAGTGTCAGGATGCCGCGCGAAAACGAGAAATGTTTTTCTCTGTCAAAGGTGATGCGCATCAATGGGCTCACGCCTGACCAGGTGCGCGACCGCTTGTCTTTTGAGCATCTCACACCGCTTTTCCCCAATGAGAAATTCCGCCTCTGCAAAGGTGATGGTTCTGACAGTCTGTCGGCTCGTATAGTGGATCTCTTCGCTCCGATAGGCAAAGGACAGCGCGCGTTGCTTGTGGCGCAGCCCAAGACCGGCAAGACGATGCTTATGAAAACCATCGCCAACGCCATTGCTGCCAATCATCCTGAAGCCTACCTTATGATGCTGCTTATTGACGAACGCCCGGAGGAGGTCACTGATATGGCGCGCACTGTCAATGCGGAAGTCATTGCCTCCACTTTTGACGAGCCAGCCTCCAATCATGTGAAAATTGCAGCCATCGTGCTTGAGAAAGCGAAACGCATGGTTGAGTGTGGTCATGATGTGGTGATTTTCCTCGATTCTATAACGCGTCTGGCGCGCGCATACAACACTGTGGCTCCTGCAAGCGGTAAAATACTCACTGGCGGTGTTGATGCAAACGCCCTCCAGAAACCGAAACGCTTTTTCGGAGCGGCCCGCAATATTGAGGGTGGCGGTTCTCTGACCATTATTGCGACAGCACTTATTGACACCGGCAGCAAGATGGACGAGGTGATTTTCGAGGAATTCAAGGGAACGGGGAATATGGAATTGCAGCTTGACCGCAACTTGAGCAACAAGCGGATATTCCCCGCCGTAAACTGTGTGGCATCGTCAACACGCCGCGACGACTTGCTCCACGACAAGATGACACTTGACCGAATGTGGGTTCTGCGCAACCATATCGCTGAAATGACCTCCATGGAGTCGATGAACGTAATACGCAATCTGATGGAGAAAACAAAAAACAACGAAGAATTCCTTTTGGGCATGAATTCTTGATATCCGTTGCTCTGGTATGGTCGTAAGACTTTTCCGGAGAGAATAGAGGAAGCCAAAGATTCCGACAGCCATTGGCAACAGGAATCGTTGGCTTTTTTTCTTTCCTCGCGCTTTTCCTTGCGCGGTGTCCCCTCCAGTCCCTCCGGTGCGCTTTCCGTCCCTTTTCCCCTGTGTTTTTGTCTGCCGCGCGCCTTTTCGGGTATGTTTCTGCAAGCTGCTGTTTCCAAAATGTGCCCGTGCGAAAAAAAACGGATTTT
>CAVHBF010000011.1:0-9369 GCA_963634195.1 Bacteroides thetaiotaomicron
TTCTATAACAACCTCACTTTCTTCATGCCCGTAATTTATTTAGGACAATATTGCTTTTCGGCTTGAAAAATCGCCAAAAGTTGATTTAAATGCAGAAAAAATCAATTCCGGCAACAGGCAGGATGTGTAATGGCATAACATTAGCCGCAGGCTGTTTTGTTCCAACCCCTATGAGGTCTTCGGGGGCTTATGCCACGCTGTGGCGGTGCTTGCGGTGAGTGTGGTGATGCCCGAAGCGGTGAAGTTCATCAAACCCTTTAGGGCGGTGGAAGAAGGTGGTGCGATAAAGTTTGTTGGAGATAAAGATGAACAATGCAGCAGAAACGAAACCTCCTGCCACATCAATGGCATAATGAGCACCGATGTAGACCGTTGAAAGACACAGGAGAACCCAGAAAGGCATCATGGCAAGTCCCCACTTTTTCTTCAAGCGCATGGTGAGATACATTATCACTGTTGACGCGCCTACATGACTGCTCGGAAAAGCGGCAATGGGCTTCTCGCTGCCTTGCGCCATATGGACGAGATAGCTGAACGGCCCTGTGATTTCGTTCATGTGGCAGAGGGTGCCGTGATCGCGGAACCATGTGCCGACAGGAGGGAAGACGGCGTTGGCAACATCCACGCCGGGGCAGCTGAAATAGAATTGCGGTCCGGCGGCGTTGTAGAGCAGGAAGACGGTATAGTACATGAAGAAAGTGGCCATCAGAATGAAGGTTGTCCTGTCGAACTTGCGGGGTCGCCTTACAACGACGAGCAGCACTACACCTACAATCATCAGGTAGTATGAGAAATATCCCATATTGAACAGTTCGTTCCAGAAGACACCGTGCAGGGACTGGCTGAACGCCACCGAGGGCTGGCATCCGAAGACAATCTGGTCGGCTGTGGCCAGAATATGGTCTTGGCTTGGCATCATGGCCGCCAGGTTGTATATGTCGGGATACCAATATGCCAGCAGTGCGATCTGGAAGAACACCCTCAGCTGGTAGGTAGCGTTGCACGGATGACTCCGGTATAGCCAGACAAGGGCGGCGGTGGCGGCGATGACTGCCAGCCTGCCTGTAATGACGTTCGCCAGAGCAGTTTCGTCAAGACCTGTATAGAAAACGACTGTCAGAGCGAAGGTAATGCCTATGTAGATAGCGGCGGCTTTTTCTATGCCGTTGAGTCCCGGCATGGGGTGTTGCCTATTGAAATAGAGTGTCAGTATCATGGTCGTTCTGGTGATTCGTGCTTTGATGCGCGGCGGCAGTGGACATATTACATCTTACGGAGGATGTCGGCAAGTTGCTTCATGCCTTCGGTGGCTCCGGTCTTGATGTGGACTACATCGGTGCTGTATGGAGTCTTCACTTCTTTGGGGTCAATCAGAAAGATTGGAATACCGCTCGGGGCATAGTCTATAAGCCCGGCGGCAGGGTAGACGTTGAGCGAGGTCCCTATGATGACAAAGATGTCGGTTTCCGCCACCTTTTCCGCAGCGGCGGAAATCATGGGCACGGATTCCTCGAAGAACACAATGTAGGGTCGCAGCAGCGATCCGTCGCCGGCTTTTTCTCCCGGTTTGACGCAGCAGTTGCGTTCTTCGAGAATTTTCCAGTATTGCGGATTTTCGACATCGGCAGAAGAGCACACCTTCTTGAGTTCCCCGTGCAGGTGAATCACGTCCGTGGAGCCGGCACGCTCATGGAGGTCATCAATGTTCTGTGTGATGATGCTTACGCAGAAGTTTTCCTCCAGTTGTGCCAGTATTCTGTGAGCCCCGCACGGTTGGGTCTGGAAAAGCTGTCTGCGGCGCTCGTTGTAGAAGCGGTTGACCAGATCCGGGTCATTGAGCCACCCTGTGTGGCTGGCGACCTGCATCACGGGATACTGTTCCCATAGTCCGCCTGAGTCACGGAACGTGGAGATTCCGCTCTCGGCACTTATGCCAGCTCCCGTCAATACGGTGAGATTCTTCATTGTTGCAGCCTCTCCTGCACTTGGCGGAGAGGAGATGTGCGTTTTGGTTAAATTTGTGCAAAGGTATGAACTTTTCGGTAATGTCATGATGTTTGTTCAGCGGAAAATGCGTTCCTTTGCATTATTCAGATACATAGGACATATGTATTACAGGAAATACTGATATGGGGAAAAAAACAAATTTCCAGAGCCGGAAGAACAAGAGGGAACTGGCGAATGTGCTGATGGATTTTTTTCTTGCCAATCCCGACACCGAGTTTGGCAAGACGGAGCTTTACAATGAGTTCAAGCTCAAGAGCCATCCTTCGCGCAAGGTTATGGTTGACATTCTTGAAGATCTGGTCATGTGCGGCTACTTGTCGCAGGGGGCTTCGGGGAGCTACATCCTACGGTTGCAGCAGGATTTGACGGAAGGCACGGTGGTGCGCCGCGGCCGGGAATACTCTTTCCTGCCCGATGGAGAGGAAACTCCAGTCTACCTTGACGAGCGCAACAGTGCAGGAGCACTCAACGGCGACAGGGTGTCGGCCTCCGTGTCGTTCTGCCGCAGGGACAACCGGAAGGAGGCGCGGGTGTCAACCGTGATCAGCAGGGCGAAGGACACCTTTGTCGGCGTACTTTCTGTAGACAAACATTTCGCTTTTCTGGAGACTTCCGACAGGTATCTGCCTTACGACATTTTCATACCCAAGGCCAACATCGGTCCGGCGCACAATGGTGACAAGGTGGTAGTCAAGATTGTGGAATGGCCGTCAAGGAACAACCGTTCGCCGGTGGGCAGGATTGTGGACGTGCTCGGTGCCACGGGTGACAACACCGTTGAGATGCACGCCATTCTGGCGGAGTTCGGACTTCCTTACTCTTATCCGGAAAACCTGGAACGGCTGGCCGACAGGATTCCGGATTCGATTCCGCAGAAAGAGATAAAGGAGCGGGAGGACTTTCGCGGGGTGACCACGTTCACCATTGACCCGCGCGATGCCAAGGACTTTGACGACGCCCTTTCGCTGCGCCGTATAGACGGTGGACAATGGGAGGTGGGTGTACATATTGCCGATGTGACGTATTATGTCAAGGAGGGGTCGCCCATTGACGAAGAGGCCAACAGCCGCGCCACCAGCGTGTATCTTGTAGACCGCACCATACCCATGCTGCCCGAACGGCTGTGCAACTACATATGTTCGCTGCGCCCCGCCGAGGAGAAACTGGCATACAGCGTCATTTTCAACATGAACGACTGTGGGGACGTGACCGACTGGCACATCGCCCGCACGGTGATCAAGAGCGACCGCCGTTTCACGTATGAGGAGGTGCAGGCTATTCTGGAGCAGAACGGCGAGGCTTCGCCGGAAGACCTCTCCAAGCCCGGCTATCACCCAGCCCGCGTGAAACCGGAAGCCGGCGGAAGCCCCGTGGGTGAGTATGCGGCGGAACTGATCGCGCTCAACCGGTTAGCAAAGCGGTTGAGGGAACAACGTACCAAAAACGGGGCCATAGAGTTTGAGCGCGAAGAGGTTCGCTTTGAGTTGGATGACAAGGGACATCCCATAAGCACCTATGTAAAGGTATCGCAAGACGCCCACAAGCTGGTGGAGGAGTTCATGCTCCTGGCCAACCGTCATGTGGCCCAGAAGATAGGAATGGTGCAGCCGGGCACCAAAGCCAAGGTGTTTCCCTACCGTATTCACGATGTGCCCGACCCTGACAAGTTGGGGAAGCTTGCCGGCTATGTGGCCCGTTTCGGCTACCGTCTTGACGCTTCGGGTTCCCGCAAACAGGTGTCAAAGGAGATCAATGCCATGCTTGCCAAGGCCCAAGGCACGCGCGAGGAGGAACTGATAGAGGAAATCACCCTCCGCTCTATGATGAAGGCCCGCTACAGCACACACAACATAGGGCACTATGGTCTGATGTTCAAGTACTACACCCATTTCACTTCGCCCATAAGACGCTATCCCGACCAGATGGTCCACCGTCTGCTCACGCGCTATCTGGCGGGGGGGCGCAGCGTGAACCGGCTCAAGTGTGAGGAGCAGTGCGAGCACTCCAGTGCCATGGAACAGCTTGCTGCGAATGCCGAGCGTGCGTCGATAAAGTACAAACAGGTGGAGTTCCTTGCCGACAAGATAGGGCAGGAATTTGACGGAAAAGTGAGCGGTGCCTCGGACTTCGGGTTGTTTGTGGAACTGACAGAATCAAAGTGCGAGGGAGCGGTGCCGCTGCGTACCCTCCATGATGACTATTACAGCTTTGACGAGCGCACACTGTGTCTGCGAGGTCGCCGCACACACCGCACCATCAGTCTGGGCGACCCGGTAAGGGTGCGCGTGGCGAACGCCAATCTTGAGAAACGCCAGCTTGACTTTGAGTTGCTTGAGGTAAAAGGACACAAATGCAAGAGACAGTGAAGTTCCTGTGGTGACGACACGGATACAGGACACAGACAAAGCGGCAGAGGCTTCATGCATCAAGTCTCTGCCGCTTTTCCGTATGCAAGGAGTCTCACAGGAAGATGTAGCGTAGCAGGAAGAGAACGGAAAGGATTATCATGCCCGGGTTGAGCCCTTTCACTTTGCCGCAGCACAGGTGTATCAGTACCCATGAAATTATGCCGAGCAGCATGCCCTCGGAGATGGAACACGTCAGGGGAATAAAAGACATGCAGACAAAGCATGGAACAGCACTTGCGTAGTCGTTGAAGTCAATCTTGCCGACAGACCCCATCATCATTGCACCTACCAGAATCAGTGCAGGAGCTGTGGCCTGGGGTGGAACGGCAAGAAACAGGGGCGCGAAGAACAAGGCTGCGGCAAAGCATACGGCAGTGGTGAATGCTGTCAGCCCGCTGCGTCCGCCCTCGTTGACTCCCGCCGCGCTTTCCACAAAGGTGGTGACGGTAGACGTGCCCAGCAGAGCTCCGGCAGCGGTACCTACGGCATCGGCGGTAAAGGCCTGCTTGAGCCGCGGAATGTTTCCGTCCTTGTTAACGATGCCGGCTCGTTCACTCACTCCCACGATGGTGCCGATGGTGTCGAAAATGTCAAAAAACAGCAGCGTGAATACGCATATCACCATGTCAAGGCAGAAGAGATTGTTCCATTCAAACTGGCAGAACACAGGTTCAAGGCTTGGAGGCGCACTGACCAGCGTGGTGAATTTCGTGATGCCTAAAGGAATGCCGATGGCGGTGACAAGCAGTATGCCTATCAGCAAGGCCCCTGTCACTTTGCGCACAAGCAGAATGGTACTGATGACAATTCCGGCGCAGGCGAGGATTACCGCCGGATCGTGGAGGTTGCCGAGACTTACGAGAGTAGCTTCGTTTTTGACTACGATTCCGGCGTTTTTCAGACCGATGAAAGTGATGAAAAGACCGATTCCCGGTGCTATGGAATGGCGGAACACAGGCGGAAGGCAGTCCACGATTTTCTGCCGCAGGTCGGTGAGGGTCAGGAAGATGAAGATGAGACCCTCAATGAGTACCGCAGTGAGGGCAAACTGCCAGCGGTAGCCCATGGCAAGAACTACGGTATAGGCAAAGAATGCGTTGAGCCCCATTCCGGGAGCAAGGGCGAAGGGGAGCTTTGCATAGAACGCCATGATAAGCGTGGCGACAATGGCCGACACGGCTGTTGACGTGAAGACCGCATTCTGGTCCATGCCAGTGGAACTCAGGATCATGGGGTTGACGGCGAGGATGTATGCCATGGTCAGAAAAGAGGTGATACCTCCCGTGACTTCTTTCCTTACTGTCATTTTGCTGTTGTCAAAGCCAAACAGCGTCTGTAGTATTGTATGACTCATAAATATGATATTGTTATGTGGAGAGAGAGTCTCTCCCTGTCCGTATTGCCCTGTGGAGAATTGCCGCAGGTTTCTTTATTCAGGCTTGATGCTTATGGCAAACCCTCCGCTCCGTGCCATGCGTATGTCCATCTTTGTCTTGCTGGTGACGGTGACGGTACGTATGTTGTAGGCTTCGGGGTTGGTTTCGTAGTCGGCATCGGGAGCGTCTTCGTAGACGGTTGCCTTGTATTTGTGGTTTTTGTCAAGGAAATCGAAGGCTACCTGCACTGTGCGTGCGTCATAGCCGGTTACTCCGCCCACGAACCACAGTCCGGTGTCCTTGGCTTGGCGTGCCACCGTGATGTAACGGCCCGGCTCTGCTCCAAGGTAGCGGCTGTCCTGCCAGTCAAGAGCCACGTCTTTTATGAACTGGAAGGCATCCATGTGCTTCATGTAACTTTCGGGCAGGTCGGCGGCCATCTGTATGGGCGACGGCATGGTGAGATAGAGGGCCAGTTGCTTGCACAGCGTGGAGCGCAAGTGGCGGTTGGGATGTTTGCCTTTGATGAATGACAGGTTGATGTCGAAGATGCCCGGAGTATAGTCCATAGGCCCTCCAAGCAGGCGTGTGAATGGCAAGATGGTGACATGGAACGGCAGGTTGCCGGCACCCTGGTCATATTCGCCGCCGCGTGCCGACTCGTTGGCAACGAGGTTGGGCCATGTGCGGCACAGTCCCGTGGGGCGCACAGCCTCGTGGGCATCAATGCAGATGCGGTAGTCGGCAGCTTTCTTGATGCAGTAGAGATAGTGGTTGTTCATCCACTGTCCATAGTGGTGTTCGCCCCGCGGGATGATCGGTCCTACGTAGCCCGACTTTACAGCCGTGTAGTAGTGGTCGTTCATGAACTTGTACGCACGGTCAAGGTGGCGTTCATAGTTGCGCGCCGAGGCGGAAGTCTCGTGGTGCATCATGAGGCGTATGCCCTTGCTGAGGGCGTAGTTCTGAAGCGAGTCCACGTTGAAGTCCGGATAGGGCGTGAGGAAGTCGAAAACGTAGTCCTTTGACTTGCGGAACCAGTCTTCCCATCCTGTGTTCCATCCTTCTACCAGAAGCTGGTCAAAGCCGTTGGCGGCAGCGAAGTCAATGTATTTCCTTACGTTGGCATTGTTGGCGCTGTGGAATCCGTGCGGCTTGAGTTTGCGGTAGTCTACCTCATCGAGTTTTATGGCGGGCAGATCGGACGTGTATGACCACGCCCCAGTACCGGTAATCATCTCCCACCATACGCCCATGAACTTGACAGGCTTTATCCATGAGGGGTCTTTTATGGCACACGGCTCGTTGAGGTTGAGGGTCATCTTGGAGTTGAGAATGTCGCGCGCGTCGTCGCTGACGATGACGGTGCGCCACGGACTCTTGCACGGAGCCTGCATATAGCCCTTGTCGCCCACGGCATCGGGCGTGAGGTGAGACTCAAATGTCAGGGTCGTGTCGTTGAGGAGCAGGTGCATGCATGAGTAGTCCACCAGTGCCGCCTCGTGCAGGTTGATATACAGTCCATCATCGCTCTTCATCTGGAGCGAAGTCTGCACTACGTTGCCGGGGGCTTTGTCGTTGACGGGCTGCCACCTCATGGCTTCAGGCATCTTGTGGCGTATCTCTGAAAGCCGGCACTCGGTGTAGTTGTACTCCTGAGTGTCATAGTCTCCGGGAATCCAGAATGCGGTGTGGTCGCCCGCCATGGCAAACTGGGTGCGTTCTTCCTTGATGACGAAATAGCTCAGGTTGCGGCAAAGGGGGAATTCGTAACGGAAGCCCAGCCCGTCGTCAAAGACGCGGAATCTCACAACCATGTCACGCTCCGGCTTGGACTGGCGGAACGTGACGGCCAGTTCGTTGTAGTGGTTGCGTATGTCTTTGAGCTCTCCCCAGACCGGATGCCACACTTCATCGTGCGAAGAAGTGTCGGTCTTGGTAATCTCAAAGCCTTTTTGCAGCGAAACGCCCGTTTTCAGTTCAAGCCCCAGTTTTGATGTCTTGATTACAGGCTTGTTTTTGTAGGACAATTGGTAGGTAGGCTCGCCCGCAGGGGTCAGCCCTACGCAGAGAGTCACCTGTTTGTTCGGCGAACAGATTGTTTTGACAAGCTGTGCGTTGGCGGCAACCGCCAGTGTTGCCAATGTGGATAGCAGTAATATCTTTTTCATTTTGTTTGTTGTTTTCAGCATAACGATGACGTTGTCGCGAAAATACGAAAAAAAACCGGAGAACCATCCAATCCCTGCCGAGTTTAGTCAAAAAGCAGTACTTTTGTCCTTTGGTTAACTTACAAACAGTCAGCAATGAAGCAGATAGAATACCGTCCGCAGGGCACGTGCAGCCAGCTTATTACGCTCTCGGGCGAAGCCGGGCGTATAGTGGACGTGAGTTTCACTGGCGGTTGCAACGGCAATCTACAGGGGCTTTCTTCGCTCGTGAGAGGCATGAAATACGAAGATGTCATAGCCAAGCTGCGGGGCATCCGTTGCGGAATGAAGCGCACCTCGTGTCCCGACCAGCTGACGGAGGCGGTCAGGGTGCTCATGTCACAAGAGGGCACATGACCAACGAGGCCTTTATCGCACGACATCTGGATGATGACGTGCGGGCTCTTGCCCTCAAAAAGATGCCGCATGGCGTAGATGCCGCATGGTGTCTGCAGCAGATAGAGGGGTGGCAGTCAGCAAAAGCCAAAATCCCGTCGTGGGCGGCTGTCCGCGGACTCTGGTTCCCACCTCGGCTGTCGATGGAGCAATGCTCAAGCGAACAGACGGCACTGTACAAACAAAGGATTGTGGCGCGTTTGTTACCCGATGAGGCAGACAGGGCGGAGATGATAGACTTTACCGGCGGATACGGGGTGGATTTCAGTTTTATGGCCAGTCTGTTCCGGCACAGCGTGTATGCGGAGAAACAGAAAAGCCTCTGCGACACGGCTCGTCACAATTTCCCGCTGTTGGGGTTGCACAATGTGGACGTTGTACAACTTGATACAGGCGAAGACAGTGCCTTGCTGCACGACGGACGGCTCTGTTCGCTGGCGTATCTCGACCCTGCGCGCAGAGACTGCACCGGTCGCAAAACCGTGGCGATAGAGGACTGTTCTCCAGACCTTACGTTGCTGATGCCGCTACTGCTGGACAAGGCAGAAACGGTCATCCTGAAACTTTCGCCGATGCTTGACGTGTGCCGCGCGTTAAGGACATTGCCGTGTGTGAGGGAAGTGCATGCCGTCAGCGTGAGGGGCGAGTGCAAGGAACTGCTGCTGGTATGCTCGCGGCAGGAAACTGAACTCCGGTATTTCTGCGTCAACCTCGGCACGGGCGATGCTCCTGTCGTTGTCGGTTCTCGGAGGCTGCTTGTGGCATCTGTGACAGGCTCGCTGGCGGCGGCGGAATATCTGTGCGAACCGAACCCGTCGGTACTGAAACTGGGAGTGCAGGATGCCGTTGCCGAAGACTACGGGTTGCGCAAACTCCATGCAAGGAGCAACCTGTATGTTGGCAACAGTTGTGCAGAGGACTATCCCGGTCGTCGCTTCCGAATAAAAGGATACAGCGACTTCGGCAAGCGTA
>CAVHBF010000011.1:9467-12291 GCA_963634195.1 Bacteroides thetaiotaomicron
GCGTAGCCTCAAGGATTTGCTAAAAGGCATGGCGCAGGCCAATCTCACGGTACGCAATTTTCCCTCAACGGTAGCGGAACTGCGCAAAAGGCTGAAGCTGAAAGAGGGAGGGCGGGTTTATCTTTTTGCCACCACAACAGCGGAGGGCAAAGATTCTCACGTCATGATAAAATGCGAGAAAGCCTGACCCCCGCAGGAGAGAGCGGCGGCAACAGGACAGGCGGTTGCCGGAAAAATCAGAAGAAATAGCCTACGTGTGCCTGGAAGGAATTGCTCTTCACAGACTGTCCTGTGGCTTTGGTCTTGGCGAATTTGGAGAGGGCGATGTTGTAGCCCACGCCCACCTCAACGTGCTTGAGCACTTTCAGTCCCACTCCGATGTTCCATGACAGGATGGAGTTTTTGATGCGGTACTCATCGGTGTCCCAGAAACTGCTGAAACTTTTTGATCCGACATTGAAGCCGAACTGCGGACCGGTGGCAAGGTATCCCGCCACAAGTGAAGGCACGCCGAACTGATACCTCAAGTTTACGGGGATTTCCAAAGTCCTGAGAGTACGGGTCTGGTCTGTTCCGATTTCGTTGTCCGCACCGTTGACATAGCGTTGGGAGTACTGCACGGAAGCATCGGCACCGATACCTACGACCGGCACCGTGAACTCCAGCTTGGGCCCCGCAAACCAGCCACATCGGTTGCCGGAACGGAAATTGCGGCCTGCCGGCTCGCGAAAGTTGGCCTTGCTGAGGTTCATGCCGGCAACGATGCCGAAGTCAAGTTGTGCCTGGCTTTGCAGGACACCGAAAGCGGTGAAGAGGCACAGGGCAACAGCGAAGATTTTCTTTTTCATGTTCATGATTGGGAAAGTTGTGTGTCATCGATACGGCAAAAGCCGTCCGGATTTCCACCCGGCACAGTGAAACAACGGCAAGGGCGGCGTTTTATTGTTGCTTTGTTCCGCAAAAGTATTAAAAATATGTTTATTGTCAAACTTTAATGACATTTTATTGCTTTTCCTGTAGCCGTTGTCGTTGAAATGGCTTATTTTCGCGGCGTAAAATTGAAAAAAGAGGAATGTCATTGCAAGAGTTGTCAACCACGCAGGTCCAGAAGCAGACAGAGGAGCAGAGGCAGGTGCTTAAGCCTCTGACCCAAACGGAGATCCGGCTGTTGAGGTTGTCGCAGCAGGAGTTTGAGCAGGATGTGCGCAACCAGCTTGATGCCAATCCTGCACTTGAGGAGTATGAGGACTACGACGATGGCGAAGCCAAGGAGGAAGCCTCCAGCACCGCTGCAGACGACGGCGGTGAATACACCAAAGAGGATTACGACAATGACAGTATGAATGACTATGCCCCCGATGATATACCGACCTACTATGATCCCGAAAACACCCGCGAGAAGACGGCGGTTGACGGGCTGTCGTTCTACGATTTGCTAAGGGAACAGGCCTCCGGGGCGGATCTTACGGAAAAGGAACAGCAGATAATGGAGTATCTGATAGGATCGCTTGATGACGACGGATTCCTGCGCTGTTCACTGCGCAAGCTCTGCGACGAGATAGAGATTAACGAAGACATGGAGGTCAGCATCGGCGAGGTGGAGAGAGTCCTCCGTATCCTCCAGTCATTTGAGCCTGTGGGTGTCGGGGCGCGCAGTCTTCAGGAAAGCCTTGTGATACAACTGAAAAGCCTTGAGACGGACTCCCCCTTGAAAACGACGGCCGTTGACATTCTTACCAGAGGGTTTGATGACTACAGAAACAAGCGTTTCGGCAAGTTGTGCGCACGCTTTAAACTGAGTCGTCAGGACCTCGATCGGATATACGAACTTGTGCGTCACCTCAATCCCCGCCCCGCCGGGTCGTTGCTACAGGAAACAGACAGCCATGCCATGCAGGTATCGCCCGATTTCATAGTAAGGGAAAGCGACGGCGGGTTCACCGTGTCGCTGAGTCAGGGGCATCTGCCCAAGATAAAGATAAGCCCGTCATACTGCGACTATGCCCTGTCGGGCAGCCAGTCGGGCGAGCAGACGGCGGTGAGGCGTCAGGTGAACGAAGCGAAGCTGTATCTGACGGCCGTCAAGCTGCGCCAGAACACATTGCTTGAAACGATGAAAGCCATTGTGGGGATGCAGCCGGAATATTTCCATACGGGCGAGCGTTCCTCGCTGGTGTCAATGACGCAGGCCGACATTGCCAGGATTGTGGGGCGCGACCCAAGCACTATCTCGGGTGTGGTGTCCAACAAGTATGCTGACACGCCATTTGGCATAGTGCATCTGGGTGGGCTGTTCACCCAGACATTCCTTAACAGGCAGGGTGATGAGGTGTCGCGCGAGGACGTGATGAAGAAGATGCGTCGGCTGATAGACTCTGAAGACAAGGCAAACCCCGTTTCCGATGAGCAGCTGGCAGAGATGCTCAACGTGGCACGGCGCACGGTGGCGAAATACCGCAAGATAATGAAGATTCCCGTAGCCCGGTTGCGCAGATGAAAAACAGGAATCTGATTCTTCTGGCAAAGATGTTGACGGTGCTTTTTGCTCCGCACTACTTTCCGGTGGTGTGTCTGCTGGTGCTGATGGGGTTCAGCTATATGCGCTCTTTCCCGTTGAACTACAAGATTTTTGTGCTGGCAGTGGTGTATGTGTTTACCGTGGCCGCCCCTATGCTGTTGATTGCGCTCTATCACCGCATCATGAAGCATTCGGTGAAGCAGAAACAGAGGCGCGAACTGCGTGTCGTTCCCTACTGCATTAGCATCGTATGCTATTTCACGTGCTATCATGTGATGTCGTTTTTCGTCGTTCCCCATTTTGTTG
>CAVHBF010000011.1:12301-16978 GCA_963634195.1 Bacteroides thetaiotaomicron
CAGCGTTGTGGTGGCGGCCATCTTCGTGCAGCTGGTGTGCCTGCTGTGCAACAACTGGCACAAGGTGAGTACCCATTCCGCTGCCGCAGGGGCAATGAACGGAGCTCTGATGGCCTTTTCAATGATATTCAACTTTAATCCTGTGTGGTGGCTTTGCCTCACTCTTCTATTGGCGGGTCTTGTCGGTTCCAGCCGTCTTGTGCTGCGCCGTCACTCGTTGTCTGAAGTGATGTCGGGATTGGGGCTCGGCCTTGTGGTGGGATTTTTTGCCATATTGTTCCTGTAACAGCAAAACCAAGACCAAGACTTATACATAATATATTGTACATGAAACCATTAGTAAGCATTATCATGGGCAGCACCTCGGATCTCCCTGTCATGGAGAAAGCGGCCAAGTTCCTTGAAGAGATGGGCATTTGTTTTGAGATGAATGCACTCTCGGCCCATCGTACTCCCGCGGAGGTTGAGACCTTTGCACGCAATGCGGCTTCCCGCGGTGTCAAGGTGATTCTGGCGGGTGCCGGTATGGCTGCCGCCTTGCCGGGGGTCATTGCCGCCAACACCACTCTTCCGGTAATAGGCATTCCCATCAAGGGTATGCTTGACGGTCTGGATGCCATGTTGTCGATTGTTCAGATGCCATCGGGTATTCCCGTTGCTACGGTAGGTGTCAACGGGGCAGGAAATGCCGCCATTCTGGCCGCAGAAATGCTGGCTCTGTCCGACGGGCAGATCTCCGAACGTCTGGCTCAATACAAGGAAAGCCTGAAGCAGAAGATAGTAAAAGCCAATCAGGAACTGAGAGAGCTTAAATACAAGTACAAGACAAACTGACCTTATATCTGCAAGTCCCGCTTGCTGTCAGTAAACGCACAGACATCATGTATTTCAACTATAAGCGCCGCCAAACCGGCGAGGTCAACGTAGGCATCAAGCCTCTGGGTGGGGCAAACGCCATCCGTCTGCAGAGTATGACCACTACACCTACAGCCGACATAGAGGCATCGGTGAACCAATGTCTGCGCATCGTCAGGGCTGGAGCTGACTATGTGAGGCTCACCGCTCAGGGAATGCGCGAAGTAGAGGCCTTGCGGGCAATCCGCGCAAGTCTGCGCAGTCGGGCGGTGCTTACTCCGTTGGTGGCAGATGTTCATTTCAACCCGTTGGTGGCCGATGCCGCCGCGGGGGTGGTTGAAAAGGTGCGCATTAATCCAGGCAATTATGTTGACAGTGCCCGCAGGTTCAGACAAATAGGGTATTCCACGGAAGAATATGCAGCGGAGCTGCAGAGGCTGCGCCAGCGTTTCACAGCCTTCCTTGACATATGCAAAGCTCATGGCACGGCGGTACGCATAGGGGTCAATCACGGGTCACTCAGCGACCGTATAATGAGTCGCTACGGCGACACCCCTCACGGCATTGTGGAGAGCTGCATGGAGTTCTTGCGCGTGTGCCGCGATGTGGACTTCAACGATGTGGTGTTGAGCATCAAAGCCAGCAATCCGTCAATCATGGTGCGCTCGGTCAGGTTGCTTGTTGATCGGATGGAGCGGGAGGACATGCATTACCCCCTGCACCTCGGAGTCACCGAAGCCGGCGAGGGATCCGATGGCCGAGTGGCGAGCGCGGCGGGCATAGGGACTCTCCTTGCCGACGGATTGGGTGACACCGTCAGGGTTTCGCTGAGCGAGGAGCCGGAACGTGAAATTCCTGTGGCGCGCAAGTTGACAGACCATGTCTTCAAACGGCGCAAACACAATCTCATTCATGCTGTGCAGGCTCCAGGGTTTGACTATCTTGACCCGCAGCGTCGCCAGACCCACAAGGTGGGCAATATCGGCGGCGGCAATGTGCCGGTCGTTGTCAGCGACCGCCCTGTGGCCGGTGGCAATCGCAAGCCTGACTATACCTTTGCGGAACTTTGTGCCGCCCGTGAGGTGGTAAGGGTGGAGTTTGAACAGCTCACGCCCGAGCTGACGGAACGTCTGCGCCTTAATCCCGACATCATAGTGGTGGGCGAAAGCCGCCATCTTAATCCTGTGGGTCATCTGCGTGCGCTCGCCCATACGATGACTGTCCGCGGGCTGGAGAATCCTCTGATTATACACTTGGAGTATGCCCACAATCCGAATACCATTGAGGATCATCTGATAGAGGCAGCTGCAGATGCCGCACCGCTGCTGTTTGACGGACTGGCCGACGGTCTGTGGCTGAGCGATTTCGCCGTGCCGGAAAGCACGGTGGTGCAGACGGCGTTTTCCATTCTTCAGGCTGTGGGGCAGAGGGTAACTTCAGTACAGTATATCTCGTGCCCCGGGTGTGGGCGCACCCTATATGATCTCAGGTCGACTGTGGCGCGCATCAAGGCGGCTACGCAGTCGCTTCCTCCGATGAAGATTGCCGTCATGGGATGCATTGTCAACGGTCCCGGCGAAATGGCCGATGCCGACTACGGCTATGTGGGGGCGGCGCGCGGCAAAATAAGCCTTTACAGGGGCAGGTATTGCGTGGAGAAAAACATTCCAGAAGGACAGGCCGTGGAGCGGTTGCTGCAGCTGATAGAGCGGCAACGGTAGCGGGTTTGTTGCAAAACGTCGGATACTTTTCCTGTGGGAATCGGGCAAAAGGCGTATCTTTGTCCCCGCACCTGCAATATTAACCTTAAAACAAAACAAAATGACTAAGAACAGGGAAATCTATCGCTGCACTGTTTGCGGCAGCGTGGTGGAAGTTGTAAATCCGGGAGCCGCCCCGAGTTGCTGCGGTCAACCGATGAAACTCATGAAAGAGAACATGACAGACGGAGCGAGGGAAAAGCATGTGCCGGTTGTCGAGAAAACGGAAGGAGGATTTCGGGTAAGTGTGGGGAGTACAGCCCACCCGATGCAGCCGGAGCACTATATACAGTGGATAGAACTGCTCACGCCTGCCGCCGTGCTCCGTCATGAACTGAAACCCGGAGAAAAGCCTGAAGCCGTCTTCCTGACGGAAGCCGCCGCAGATGATGTGGCAGCCCGCGAATACTGCAATCTGCACGGATTGTGGAAGAATGAGTTGGGCTGAGGGCTACTCGCAAAACAAAGTGGGGATGTGCCAGTTTTGACACACCCCCACGTTGTTTTTGTTTCGCTGACAACCAGCGGCAAGGGTTTGGTCTGAAAAGGGTGTCAGTACTCGTCCTCGTCAAAGAAGAAGTCTTCTTTTGTGGGATAGTCCGGCCATATGTCTTCTATTGTTTCGTATGCCTCGCCTTCGTCTTCAAGCTCCTGAAGGTTTTCCACCACCTCCATCGGAGCTCCCGAGCGCATGGCATAGTCAATGAGTTCTTCTTTGGTTGCCGGCCATGGCGCGTCTTCAAGTTTTGATGCAAGTTCAAGTGTCCAGTACATAGTCTTAAAAATGAGAGAGAAGTTGTTCGGGGTGCAAAAGTAACAGAATATCTTTTGATATGCGAATGTTTCTCTCTAAAAAGTGGGGCATAATGTTAAAAATGCGCAAATCCTATTTTTTCAGGATTTCACCGGTATCCGTTTGTCGGTTGGCCTTGCGTGCAAGTACGAAAAAATAGTCCGAAAGGCGGTTGATATACCGCAGGACGGTATCGTCCATATGGCATTCTTCTTTCATTGCGTATATGCGGCGTTCCGCCCTGCGGCACACCGTGCGGCACACGTGCGCCTGAGCTGCCGCTGTACATCCTCCCGGTAGTACGAAAGCCTTGAGTTGGGGCAGGCTGGCCTGTATGGAGTCAATCTCTCTTTCCATCACTGCCACAGCATCCGGGTTGAGCGGGTGCGGTTGTCGCGGGGCGTTCGGCTCGGTTGCCAGTATTGCCGACAGGTCAAAGAGGGTTTGCTGTACGCTACAGACAAAGTCGCGGTCGCGACGGTCGGTGAGCATGGCGCACAGAAGTCCGGCGTGGCTTGACAGCTCGTCTACGGTGCCGTAGGCTTCAAGGCGCGTGTGGGTCTTCGGTACCCGTGTGCCTCCGGCCAGCGAAGTCTGGCCGTTGTCTCCAGAATGGGTGTAGATTTTGCTCATGGTAGTGGTGTTTTGTCAGAAATTGATGATGAAATGTTGTTTGTAGTGGTCGGGAACCGCAAGGGCTATGCCGCAGTCGTAGAGGTCAAATGTCAACGTTGCTTGCGGCATTGACAAAAGTTGTTGCCAGCGGGCATTGCCGGTGTGGCTCTCGTGTATGCCGGGTTGCACAATCATCGACCCCCTTTGCCAGTCCGCCGGCAGAGGGGGAGCCGGTGAAACGATTAGCAGGCGGCGTGTCTCTCCGTCCTGCGGCAGTAGAGCGAACTCTGCCGTGGCGCATCCGCGTTTCAGCAAAGCTCTGTAGACAGTAGGCAGACAGTCATCGAGACAAACGAGCGAGGGACGTGTGAAGTTGGCGAGCCTGAACAGCAATTTTGCCAGTTTGCGCTTTGACGGAGACAGGGTCTGCAGTTCCTTGTGCAGATCATCGTAGGCATAGTAGGCAGACTTGTTGCTTACCACTTGCCAGACAAAATTGTATGCAAACGGCGACTGTATTCCGTTGCCTCTTGTGAGGACAAAGTGCCGCAGGTGACCTGCGGCTCTTTTCAGTTTGCTGTTCATGTGACTGTCAGTCGGTTACGGTTATGCGGCTCTTGCCGCCGGGTTCGGACTCAAGTTGTATCTTCGGGG
>CAVHBF010000011.1:16988-21138 GCA_963634195.1 Bacteroides thetaiotaomicron
CTCCGTGTGGCTTATGATGCCTACTTTGCGTCTTTGGGTGTGCTGCAGGTTGCTCAAGGCATCTATCACCATATTGAGATTGTTGATGTCAAGATTGCCGAAACCCTCGTCTATGAACAGACTGCCAATGTCGAGATTGTTGCTTGACAGCGATGACAGTCCCAGAGCGAGGCTCAGGCTCACGATGAATGATTCGCCGCCAGACAGGGAGTTGACGGGGCGTGTCTGGTCAAACATATGTCGGTCTGTGACATAGAGTTGGAGAGAGCCGGGGTTTGCACGCAGTTTATAGCGTGGAGTCAAGTCTTCCAATTGCCGGTTGGCATAGCCCACCAGCGATTCAAATGTGTAGCACTGGGCTATCTCACGGAAAGTCTTCCCGTCGGCACTGCCCAATACGCTGCACAGTCGCTGCCACGCCAAACAGTTGTCCTTGGCCTTTTCAAGCGTGGGAGCGAAATCGTCTGCGGCGCGCTTGCTTTCGTTGTGCGCTTTGATGAGGAATTCCGTTTGGTGCAGGTTTTCTTCGTTTTCTTTGGCGGCAATGCGCAAGGCCTCTTTCTTTGCTGTAAGCGATGCCTTGCTGTCTTCGGGATCGTTGTCCGATGGGCGGTAGGGTGAGGTTTCTACGTCAAGCATTGCGGCATTTGCGGCATCGACCTTGAAGTTTATGGCATCAAGTCTGGTCTTGAGATTGGTGATTTCGGCACGTAGTTTTGCCCAGTCCTGAGGGTTGGTGAAATATTTGTCCAGCTCAAAATACTGTAGTGTGGCGTGCTCGTCCAGATTGAAGCGATAGATGTCTATGTCGAGTTTGGTGCGCAGATTCCGATGTTCTTTCTCACGGTCGCGGTATTGCCTGTTGAGGCTTTCAGTGCAGGAAACAAGGCTTACAAGCAGTTCTTTGGCTTTGTTTGACTCGAGCTGTGCGGCATCGGCTCTGCTGCGCGCGGCATCCACGGCATGCGTGAGCCGGGCTGCCTCGCTGTCCACGGAGTGTCCGCCGAAGAGAGCCTGCAGTTCCTCCTTGTTTTTGTTGATTTCCTGCTGGAGGGTATCCGCTTGGGTTGTCAGGGTTTGGCGCACGTTCTGCAGGTCTTCTATGCTGCTGGCCATGGCGTTGAGTTCCTGCTGTAGCTGAAACTGCGAGTTTTCCTCTTTTTGCAGGGTTGCCGTGCAGGTATCCCAGTGCTCCTTTCTGATTTGCAGTTCGTGGTCAAAAGCCTCGTAGGAGTTGGCCCAGCGCTCTTCCCATCCGTTTATGGTTATTAGGGGGTCTATGCGTGCCGTTTCTTCTGCGAGCAGGTGTCTGTTGTGCTCCGCATCCTGTTGCAGAGCCTGTATGTTGTTTTCTGTCACGCTGCAGTTGGCGACGGCCTGTGCATGGAGCCGCCCGTTTTCGGCAATCTTCGCCTGCAGAGCCTGTATGCGGGTGTTGAGGAGATTGATCTCTTCCTGATGCTTGTTGAAGTCCGCAAACTGCCTGCTCACGGTGTCACGCTCGTGGCACGAGTTCTCGTATATCTGGTGGAGACTGGTGTTGCGGCTGTAGCTGTTGACGCTGCTGTCGCATTGTCCAAAGCTGCTGTCAAGGTCAGCATAGGCTTTCCACGCTTCTATGTTCTCCTCCTGTTCGCAGCAGAGCCGTTGCAGGAACTGTTCCAATACGGCTATCCGGCCTTGTTCCTCGTTGTACAGGTTGAGCAGGGCGGAATGTTGTTCCATGGCCTGGCGGAGGTTCTCCTGAGCCGCGCGGAATTGCTCGGTGAGACTCTCAAGCAACAGCCCCAGATGCTGTTCCGAGTCGGAGTGATAGGGGTGGTGGCTTGAGCCGCATAGGGGACACGGCGAACCTTCCACAAGTTCCTGACGCAGGCTTTTGATGTCCTGGCTTTGGCTCATGGTATAGGTGCGGTGTACTTGTTCATAGGCATCTTTGAGCAATTGTACCTTGATGCCGAGGTTTTCCGCGTCTTTCTCTCTCTGCTTGTTGGCGGCTTTGCACTGGTGCAGTTCGTTGGTTTTGCTGTTTATTTCGGAGTAGCACGAGTCAATGCGTTTCCACAGGGAGATGGCGTTTTTGGAACGCACGGCCAGATCAGACAGAGAGTTGAGCTTCTGCTGCAGTTGGTTCGAGTCAATGCCCAGATTGGCCTGTTCGTGGATATGCAGGTTGCTGTTCAGCTGCACGAGAGCTTCCTGCATGATTCCGGCTTCGTTCCGTAGTCTGAGATTCTCTTCTTTCCAGTGTTGCAGCTTGCCGTTGTTGTCGCGAATGGATTCTTCTGCAGACAGTATCGACAGGCGCATGGTGTTCATCTTGTCAAGCCGTGTACGTATCATTTCGGTCTGGGTCACCATCGTACGGTGTTGCGCCATTGCCTGCAGGGTGAGTTTTGCCTCGGCTATCCTTTCCTCGCAGCTTTTCAGTTCTCCGGCTTTGGCGCGGTGGTTGTCGTGGCGTTGTGTCAGGATTTCATCGTGGCGTGCCAGTTCGTGGCGTGTGCTTTTGAGTTGCTCCTCTGTTGCGGCAAGCTGTCCTTCAAGTCGCCGCCCTTTGTTTATGTTCGGCTGCTGTGCCGACAGTATCTGTTGTGCATTGAGCAGTTGCGCCTGAGCTTCGTCAAGCATGGACAGGAGTTCTTCTGTTCTGTGTTTCGCACGCTCGGTCTGAGCCTCTTTTTCCGAGATGTCGTTTTTGCGGAGGCGGAGATCTTGTTCTGCCTGTTTTATGGCGATAAACGTGGGGGCAAACGGTTGCAGCCTGTCGTAGCGTTCCAGCTCGCGCTGCCGGTCTGCCATGGCATTGACCTCCTGTTGCACTTCCTGCTGTTCCCGTTTTTTGTGTTCAAGGTCGACCATAGCCTTGTCGTGGCGGTCGTACCATTCCAATTGCCTGTCGATGCGTGTCAGCTCGTTGCTGTATTTCGTTTTTTGGCTGTTGTACAGGTTGAGGCTCTCTTCCGCCCGTTGCAGGTCTTCTTCCGCCAGCTTGCCTTTGCTCAGTCCCTCCATGCGCTGCATCGCCCCGGTGTAGTCGCGTTCGGCATCTTTGGTCTTCAGGAAGATGCGCCGTGAAATCTCTGCGTAGATTTCCGTGCCTGTGATTTTTTCAAGCAGCTGCGATTTTTCGGCTTTTTTCGCAGACAGAAAATTGGTGAAGCTGTTTTGTGCCAGAATAACCGTGCGTGTGAACTGACTGTAGTCAAGTTTTATTATCCGGGTGATGAGGGACTGTACTTCCTTGTTCCTGTCGGCAAGGGTGGTGCGTTTGGGGTGGAGTTGTTCCAGACTGCGGCTCAGGGGTCTGAACTTGTTGTTGCGGTTCAGGCTTACGCTCCATACGGCGAGGTACTGGCTGTCATCGCTGAGCGAGAAAGTCACTTTGCTGTAGCCTTGTGTCGTGCCGCGTCGTAGCATATTGCACGTGTTAAAAATGTTGGGCGCGCTGTCATCAGCATTTTTGGCCGAGGTCTCCTTGTTGGCAAGTCGCGGGGCCTCGTTGTACAGAGCCAGACAGATGGCATCGAGAATGGTGCTTTTGCCTGCCCCCGTATTGCCCGTTATAGCAAACAGTCCGGCCGACTTGAGGGGCTCCTGTGTGAAATCAATGGACTGTTCGCCCTCTATTGACGCAAGGTTGCATATTTCTATTTTGTCTATTCTCATTGTGTGTTGTCGTGTTCAGTCCATGGACGGGGATTTTTCTTCGTTGTTCTGCGCTTCCTGCGCCGCAGCGTTGAAGCGTTCTATGATGTCATCGCTCATTTCCTCGCCCGTGACTTGCAGGTAGGCGTCAAGGGCTATGTCAAGGGGGGTGCGTCTGAGGAGTTGCTCAAGGGTGTTTTGTGACGGAACTCCTGTCTTGGTGGAAGCCGGGGCTTCTTTGACGAGCTTGCACAGCCTTGCGGCTTTGCTGTCGAGAGCGTTGAGGATTTCGTTCTGTGCCGCTCCTCCGGCTTCGCTGTCCCGTAGTTTTATTTCAAGATATGGCCACAAGTCGTTGTCTTGCCTGCTTTTGTCGGGCAGTTGCCTTATCATGGCGAGAATGTCGCCCAGAGAAGCCGCACCGTTGTCAGGAAAGGAGACAACCCTGCGCAGGGGAGAGTATTCCACCTGTTCCACTACAAGTCCTCCTGTTGGCCCTACA
>CAVHBF010000011.1:21148-25615 GCA_963634195.1 Bacteroides thetaiotaomicron
GGTAATGTTTTTCGGCAAAGCTCATCGGTATCGGACTGCCGGCATAGAAAACCATATGGTCGCCTCCGCCAACCTGCTGGGCTTTGTGAATGTGCCCCAGTGCCACATAACTCACGTTGCGGTCAAGTGCATCTACATCGGTGCAGTCCTCGCCTCCTACCACAAGCCGTTCGGAGTGGTCGTTGAGGGCAATTTCCGCCCCCGCAGCGTATAGATGGGCCATAAGTATTATGGGTGTATGCTTTCCGCAGGTCTTGTGCGCCCGCCCTGCCAAGTCGGCAAAAAACTCCTTGATGTTGTCTGTGCGCGGTTTGCCGGAGCCCAGATCGGTGGGGCGTATGTAGGGCACGGCCAGCACGGTGGCACACTCGTCGGGGTTGTCAATCGCCCTTATGGGAACGATCAGGTCGTCAAGCACAGGCTGCCATTTCTCGTTGTGCCGTATATAGCCCCTTATCGTCACGCCGAGACCGTGCAGTAGCGAGGCAGGAGCCTGTAGCCGCCTCCCCGAATCGTGGTTGCCTGCGGTGATGATAACCTGCAATCCTTTGTACAGGTGGGTAACGGTGTTGAGGAACGTGTAGAGCTGCTCTTCGGCCTGTGCGGACGGGTTGGCGCAGTCAAACACATCTCCGCTCACCAGCAGGGCATCGGGCCGTTCTTTCTCTATGAGGTCTTGCAGCCATTTCAGGAAATGCCGGTGCTCGGTTGTGCGGTCAAAACCGTGGAAGTTATCGCCGAGATGCCAGTCGGCAGTATGTATTATCTTCATGCTTGTATGCGAGAGAGTTGTTGACTACAAAATTAGCATAATTATGTGAGAACGCAGCTCGAGGCTGTCGTATAAAACAAATAGTTAATGGCGCAGCTCCTTTTGCGTCCGTTTTTCACTACCTTTGCAACATGATACGTCCGTTTTTGCGGCATTCCCTTACAGTTGCTTCAGCAGCTGCGATGCTGTTGTTGGTTGGATGCTCCCCCGATACGGTAAGGTGCAACTACAAGGCTTCCGTGACTATTGAGCCGCTTCGCTTTTTTGTCAACCGTCTGGCGGGTCCGCGATGGCAGGTCTGCACCGTGGTGCCCAAGGGCTTCAGCCCCGAAGAGTTCATGCCTACGGCCGGACAGATGGCGGACGTGGCAGAGTCCTGCTGCCTGTTCAAGGTGGGCAGGCTGGGCTTCGAGACTTCTGCGCTTGCCGATGCCGTGTCTGCGGGCGGCATATACGTGTGTGACACGTCCGAGGGGCTACATGCCCGCTCATCTGACCCCCACACATGGACATCGCCGGTCAATGCCCGGATTATTTGCCGTAATATCGCCCGTACACTTGCGCGACTTGACACGGCTAATGCCCGGGAGTATGCCGCGCGTCTGCGCCTCGCGGAGGCCGGCATTGATTCTCTCCACAGGGAGCTGGCGGCTGTTACCGGAGAATTGCCGTCGCGCGCATTCGTGATAGCCCATCCCGCCCTGACACAGTTCGCAGAGGACTACGGGCTACACCAGATTGCCATAGAGAGTGGGGGCAAGGAGCCCACGCCGGGCTCGGTGAAGAAGCTGATAAATCTGGCGCGCAAGGAGAAGGTGAAAGTCGTATTTGTGCAACAGGAGTTTGCTGAAGATGCCGCCCTCATCATAGCGGAGGAAACTGGTGCGCGCATTGTGCGTATCAATCCTTTGGCATACGACTGGAGTGAGCAGCTTATGCTCGTGGTACGCTCACTTAAAAATGCAACAGAATGAAGCCGTTGATCAAGATAGACAATCTGACGGTGGTCTACGATGACAAGACTGCGTTGCAGGACGTGTGTCTTGCGGTGGAACGAAACGACTTCCTCGGAGTGATAGGTCCTAACGGTGGAGGCAAAACCACGTTGGTCAAAGCTATTCTCGGACTGGTGCCTCATGTCAGCGGAACCATAGAATATTTCAGCCCTGCCGGACAGTCGGCAGACAGTCTCAATATCGGCTATTTGCCTCAGTACCTGTCGTTTGATTTCAATTTTCCCGTCACTGTCTCCGAGGTGATTATGAGCGGTCTCCTCAAGGGGCATTCGCTCTTCCACCGCTTTACGGCGGCTGAGTGCAGCCGGGCGGCTGAAGTGATGGATCTGTTCGGGCTGAAACCGCTTGCGGGACATTCCGTGGGGAGATTGTCGGGCGGGCAGCGACAGCGCGTGCTTATGGCCAGGGCTATGGTCAGTGGACCGCAGTTGCTCGTGTTGGACGAGCCGTCTACATACATGGACAAGGACAGTGAAGGTATGATGTACGACCTGCTGCGTGACATCAACACCCGCTGCGCCATACTGCTCGTGAGCCACGATGTCGGCACTATCGTCCGCGAGGTGCGCAACATAGCTTGCGTCAACCGCACCCTGCACTACCACCCTTCGGCAGAACCTGCCGATGAGTGGTTCGGTCGCGAGGTGGGTTGCCCGTTCGAGATGGTTGCCCACGGGCATGTACCTCACCGCATACTTTCCACCCACAGTACGTCTGCACGGAACGACAACAGAAAACTTTCGCCCGGACACGATGTGTGACGGGTGGCAAAAACCATACAACACTATGAAAAGTCTGAAAGAGATATACAGGATAGGCTACGGACCCAGTTCGAGCCACACCATGGGACCCTCCACGGCCGCGGGGATTTTTCTGGAACACAACGTGGTCGCAGCACGCTGCAGGGTCACGCTATACGGCAGTCTTGCCGCTACAGGCAAGGGGCACCTTACGGACGTGGCCGTGGAGTCTGTCTTCCGCAAAGCCGGCAAGGAAGCCGAAATAGTATGGTGTCCCAAAACGTTCCTCCCGTTCCATCCCAATGCCATGATGTTCGAGGCTCTGTCGGCAGACGGCTCCGTTGTTGACATGTGGACGGTTTATAGCGTGGGCGGAGGGGCGTTGAAAGAGGAGTCTCCAAAATATCTCGGGGAGCAGGAATCTGACATCTATGCCCTCAGTACCATTGACGGAATAATGGCGCATTGTGAGGAAAAGGGCATGGACTTCTGGGAGTATGTCAAGGAATGCGAGCAGCCAGGAGTATGGGATTTCCTCGGCGATGTGTGGACGGCCATGAAAGAGTCTATCGTGCGCGGTCTGGCTGCCGAGGAGGTGTTGCCGGGAGTGCTCCACCTCAAGCGCAAGGCGGCAAAGTTCTTCGTCAAGGCCAACAGCTATGTCCCCTCGCTCCAGTCAAAGGGAGTGACCTTTGCCTACGCACTTGCGGTGGCGGAGGAGAACGCCTCTGGCGGCATCATCGTGACCGCTCCTACGTGCGGCTCGTGCGGTGTGGTGCCGTCAGTGCTCTATCAGGTACAGCAGAAACACAAGTTCAGCGATGAGCGCATCGTCAGGGCTTTGGCCACAGCGGGGCTGTTTGGCAACGTGGTCAAGGCCAATGCGTCCATTTCTGGTGCGGAAGTGGGTTGTCAGGGTGAGATAGGTACCGCCTGCGCCATGGCATCCGCTGCCGTGTGCCAGTTGTTCGGCGGCTCGGTAGCGCAGGTGGAATACGCCGCCGAAATGGGGCTTGAGCACCATCTCGGCATGACGTGCGACCCCGTGTGCGGACTGGTGCAGATACCGTGCATAGAGCGCAACGCCTATGCGGCAGTGCGAGCTATGGATGCCAGCTTGTACTCTGCCCTCACCGATGGACGCCACTCCGTTAGCTTTGACAAGGTGGTCAGGGTGATGAAGCAAACAGGTCATGATCTGCCCTCTGTCTACAAGGAAACGTCTGAGGGAGGATTGGCCACGCATTTCTGAAACAAAAAACGCCGTCCGTGAACAGAAAAAGCGGACGGCGTTTTTTGTTATGCGATAGCTTGTGGCAACTTCAGTCTTTGAGCGAATAGGTCACGGTAGTCACAACGCGTATTTTCTTGATGTGTGGAGTGTTTGAGTCGCGGTTTTCAATGGAGAACTGCCCCTGGTCGGCACACATGATTTTGTCAAGCTTGCTGTTGCTGTTTTCGGCGAACTGCGCAGCGGTGTTTTCTGCGTTCTTGATGGCTTCCTGCATCATGGAAGGCTTCATCTTCTTGAAAGCCACGAACTCGTATGTCACGGGGTTTTCATAACCTCCGTCAACGATGGCCACGCCTTTTTGGAGCAGCTCGCCCTGCCGCGCCAGAATGCTGCGCACGAGCTTCACGTTCGACGAGGTGACGGTGATGCTTGAGGTGACATTGTAGCGGTAGGGGCGGCTGTTGTCGCTGTAGCGTTCGGCGTTGAGGTCAATGACCACGGGCGCATTGATGCTTATCTCCGATGGTTTGATGCCGTTGGCGAGGAGAAACTGCTTGATGGTGCCGGTGGTGGAGTTTATGCTCTTGTACAGCTCCGGAAGGTTGTTGCCTATTTCCTTTGACAGAATGGGCCATGTCACCTTGTCGGCCTCCACTTCCTTTTCCGCCAGACCCTTTACCACTACTCTGCGGTCTTTGCCTGCCA
>CAVHBF010000012.1:0-24921 GCA_963634195.1 Bacteroides thetaiotaomicron
TGAACTCACCATTTGGCGTAAGCACGCGCAGGTTGAGGGTTTTGCCCTTTTTTGTCAGCACCGCCACTCCGCAGCTCTCCACCGACGGGCCGCCGCCGCGGTATATCGGAAACGATGCGCCCTCCGTTCCCTTGTCAAAGAAATGCATCTCGTGGACGTGGGCGCACAGGTTGAGGTCAAACGGCTGCTTCTCCAGCAGCGAGCCCCACAGGGCGGTGCAGGGGCGGTATTTGTCGTCGTTTGCAAACACGGGGATATGGTTGACCAGAATGCGGCGCGCCGCCTTGCGGAAAGCCCGGCTCTTGACTTCGCCCTTGAGGAAGTCCAGCTGATCATTGCGCAGACCCGTGAAGTCGTTGAGACCGCAATACACCCGAGTGTCGTCGGGCTTGTCCTCGCCGAGGTCAAGAACCACGAAACGGGTGTCACCCCAGTTGAAGGCGCCGTAGGTCTGCCCGCCGAGACCGTTTGTCAGGCTGTTCATGCCGGCAGAGTAGAAATCGCGTATCTCGTGGTTGCCGCGGACGAACAGTATCGGTTTCTCCGCTCCGTTGGCCGGGTCTGCCACGTTGTGTATCATTCTGATGGCGTGTGCCCTGTCGCGCGGTTCGGGAACACAGTCGCCGTTGAATATCACGAAGTCGTAGTCCGTTCCGCCAAGCCTCTGGAGCAAGGCGTCATACGCCTCCTTGTTCTGGTGCAGGTCGTTGAACACGAGCGCGGTGAAATCCGTTCCGTCTGTCGCCGGCGTGCGGAACCTGTAGAACGGCGTGGTCAGGGTGTCGCCGAAATGGGTCTCGTAGGCACGCTTGTAGGTCAGTCCCACAAGGCACACGCGGTAGAAGTATTCCTGTCCGGGCTTGAGGTCGCGCAGCTCTATCCTGTTCTCTATGTCATAGCATGCCTCCTGCCCTGCCACTACGGTACGGGCACGCCGTGTGTTGACGCTGTCTGTGCCGTACTCCACCCAGGCATGACACACCGCGTTGGTCTGGAACATCACTGTCATGCGGTCCGGCCGCGGGTCCAGCAGGTAGGGCTTGTAGGTCATCAGCTGCCGGCCGGGGGTCTTCAGGGCAACGTCAGCCACCAGCGGACGGTGGTCGGAGGCGGCCTTCTCTTCCACTACCCTGAACGATGTCCTCACCGCCGCTTCCGCCCCGCTCTGCCTGTAGAGGGCAATATAGTCCAGGGTCTCATTCGGTTCGTCGGCGGGAAAGGTAAGGCGGGAGTTGTCGCTTATCATGGTGAAATGCCGCTTGATGCGCGTGATGAACGGCGAGTCCGGGTGGCTGTTCCAGTCGCCCATGATGATGAACGGCTTGCTCCACCGCAAGGCCTCGTTGAGAATCGTGTCGGCCGAAGCGTCGTGTTCGTCTTCCAGCAGCGACAGGTGGGTGCAGGCTATCACGCAGTCGCGGAACTCGCACACCAGCAGCACCCTGTCTTCACTGCGGCTCGGCATGGGTATGCGCCTCACCGTCAGCGGACGTTCCTTGCTCAGGAGGGCCACGCCGTATTTGCCGCCCTGCAGGGGAATGGCGGCGGCATAGGTGCTGTGCATCAGGGTCAGCCTGCCGAGTTCGGCGGCCTGGTCTACGCCCTTGGAGCGGCGGGCGCAGCTGTCCACTTCCTGCACGGTCACGAAATCGGGGGCACACCGTTCTATCACCCCGGCCGTGCGCTTCAGGTCAAGCACGTTGTCCATGCCCGCGCCGTGGCGGATGTTGTAGGTCATCACCCTCATGTTGTCCGCCTGGCACATTGCCGCATACAGGCAGCAGACGAAAATGCATATTGTTCTTGTCATTGTCATATTGGTTTAAGGGGTCTCGCTCTGCAGTCCCCTGTCTTTTTGTTCCACCTTGCGCACGAACACGAGTCCGCGGGTGTCGTTGTCTCCGTCGGCAGAGGTCTCCACTTCCACGAAGAACGGGGTGCCTGCCTCGAAGTCGCGTATCTCAAAGGAGTATATCGCCGTCTCCGCCGTGGTGTCCGGCCGGCACGCCGCCGAGAGCTCCTCGCGCTTCAGCACTTTCATGTCGCCCAGACGCAGGCGGCCGTTGCCGTGGGTCTGCACGAAAGTCACCTCATACCGGCCGTTGCCGCCTATCTTGCCGGTACACTCGAAACGCCACGGTGCGGGCTGCGGCTGGAATTCCAGCGGGTGCCACTCCGCAGTGAACGTGCCGTAGCGGCTGTAGGCACTGTAGTCGGGGGCGGTATACAGGGGCAGCGAACAGTGGGTCGGCGACACCTCGGTCATGGCCATGAGGTCGGAGCGGTTTCGCACCTCTATGGTTTCGCCCCCGTATATCCGCGAGTGGACTGTAGGCCATGTGCCGTCGGTGGTATAGCGCACCACCGCTCCCTCTACCGGGCACGACAAGCTTATTTCGCTCACCCCGTCGGCACGCACCGTCTCGCCGGTCACTTCGGGTTCGGGCACGCGGTAGCCGCACTCCTTGGCGTCAAGCCGGGCGTATTGCCTGCGCATTCGCCGGCAGAAATCCCCGTAGTCACGCCGCTCCGCACGGCACCACCCGAGTTCGGAGAGTGCCTGCATTCGCGGCATGCAGAAATATTCCACGTATTTCTCCGAGCGGTTCTCGTCTATCGGCAGTATCTCGCGCAGTATGTCGCCGTGGATGAACTGGTCGCTCCAGATGCACCCCTGCACTCCAAGGGTGGACGATCCGGGCGAATAGTCGTTGAGGGGCATGGTGTAGGTCTTGCGCAGCGGTATGTGGGGCATCCATGTGGCGTGCTTGGGCTCGCCGGGCGAACCGCTTTCGGGAAAGTCAAGATAGAGGTGGGTGCACGGGGCGAGTATGGCCTTGTGGCCGTACTGCCGGGCACGGGCGGTGTCTGCCACGTTGTGCCACGTGAGGGCCACGACAGGGGTGTTGACCTTGCCGCGCATTATTATCTCCTCCCACCCTATCACGGTGCGTCCGCGCTCTTTCATCCACTGTGCCACGAGATTGGTCAGCCACCCCTGCAGCTCCGAAGCTTTCGACAGCCCCTCGCGTTTCATCAGGGCCTGACAGTCCGGGCACTGCTCCCAACGGGTATAGACGGCCTCGTCGCCGCCTATGTTTATGTAGCGCGAGGGGAAAAGGCCTAGCGTTTCGTCAAGCACGTCGCGCAGGAACTGCAACGGGCGTTCCTTGCCCACGCAGAGGAGGTCGCGGCTGATGAAATGCTGCATGGGCACCTCGTGCTGACGGCCCGTGCAGCCGAGCCACGGATAGGCCGCCACCGCCGACAGTATATGGGCGGGGAACTCTATCTCGGGTATTATCTCTACACCGCGCACCGTGGCATAGGCAACAATCTCCCTTATGTCGTCCTGGGTGTAGTAGCCGCCTATGCGCTTCTCGCCCGTGCCGGCCCACGCCCCCACTTCCGTAAGGCGCGGGTATTTCTTTATCTCCAGACGCCAGCCCGAGTCGTCGATGAAGTGGAACTGCAGCTTGTTGAGCTTGTACATGGCCATCATGTCGATGAACTTCATCACAAACGACTTGTCGTAGTAGTAGCGCGCTGCGTCGAGCAGCATGCCGCGCCACGGATGGTCGGGAGCGTCTTCCACCTCCACTGCCGGCACGGCCCACTCCACTCCGCGCGCCAGACTGCGCCCGTGTACTTCCGGCGGCAGGTACTGCAGCAGCGTCTGTATGCCGTAGAACACGCCGGCAGCGTCGTGCCCAACTATGTCGATGCGCTTGCGGTTGACTTTCAGCACATATCCCTCCTCACGGGGTACCGCCAGCGTGTCTACCGACAGGCGGACTAAACCGCCGCTGCCCTCGCTGACGCGGAGTTCCAGGCCCGTGGAGGGGAACAGTGTCTCCGCCAGATATTTTGCCTGCGCCGCAACAGAGGGCCCGCACGAAATGGTCGTCTTGTCCGTAAACACGAACTTGCCCCCGCCCACAGCCTTGGTGCTTACGGGCAGGGGGACAACAGGGCTTCCGCTTCCGGCGGCATCCCTGGCTACGGTCTTTGCCAACGGCATCACCGACACCACGGCCAGCAGAAAGAGAAGTCTGGTTTTCACGCCGTTCCGCATTTGGCACAAAGAGGGTATGTCACGCCTCGTAGCCGTTGGGGTTGTTCTTCTGGAAATTCCACGAGTCGCGGCACATTTCCTCAATGCCGAACCGCGCCTCCCAGCCGAGTTCGGCTTTCGCCTTTGCCGGGTTGCAGTAGCAGGTGGCTATGTCGCCCGCACGGCGGGGCTTGATGACATAGGGCACTTTCAGCCCGTTGGCTTTCTCGAAGGCCTTGACCACGTCAAGGACGGAATAGCCGTGACCCGTGCCGAGGTTGTAGATGGCAAGCCCCTTGTTCTCCCTTATGGCCTTGAGGGCGCAGACATGGCCGTTGGCGAGGTCCACCACATGAATGTAGTCGCGCACGCCCGTGCCGTCGTGGGTGTCATAGTCGTTGCCGAACACGCCAAGCTCCTTGCGCATCCCGATGGCGGTCTGCGTGATGTAGGGCATGAGGTTGTTGGGTATGCCGTTGGGGTTCTCGCCTATCAGACCGGACTCGTGGGCCCCTATCGGGTTGAAATAGCGCAGCAGCACCACGTTCCACTCCGGGTCGGCGTGCTGTATGTCCATCAGCACCTGCTCGAGCATCGACTTGGTCCAGCCGTAGGGGTTGGTGCACTGCCCTTTGGGACATTCCTCAGTTATGGGGATGACGGCAGGGTCGCCGTACACCGTGGCCGACGACGAGAAGATGATGTTCTTGCAGCCGTGCCTGCGCATCACGTCGGCAAGCACGAACACCCCGTTCATGTTGTTCTCGTAGTATTCAAGGGGCTTCTCCACCGACTCTCCCACGGCCTTGAGGCCCGCGAAATTGATGACGGCGTCTATCTTGTTGTCGGCAAACACCTTGTCCATGGCCTCGCGGTCGCGGATGTCCGCTTCCACAAACGGCACTTCCTTGCCGATTATCCTGGCCACGCGGCGCAGGGCCTCGGGCTGTGAGTTCACGAAATTGTCAACCACTACCACCGAGTGGCCGGCCTTGTCCAGTTCAATGATGGTGTGGCTGCCGATGAAGCCCGCACCTCCTGTAAGAAGAATGTTCATAAGAAATATCTATGGTTTTTAAGGTTTCACACTCTCTTGTCCGTCTCTCCTGCCGCTTGCCGTCAGTCTCTCTTGAATATGTCGCGCGTGTAGACCTTGTCGTTCACGTCGTCAAGGCAGGAGTCATAGCGGTTTGCCAGGATAACGGCCGAACGGCGCTTGAACTCCTGCAGGTCATTTACCACGACTGAGCCGAAGAACGTGGTGCCGTCCTCAAGCGTGGGCTCGTATATCACGATCTGCGCGCCCTTGGCCTTTATGCGCTTCATCACGCCCTGTATGGACGACTGGCGGAAGTTGTCGCTGTTGGTCTTCATCGTGAGGCGGTACACGCCTATGGTGGGCGCAACCCCGTTGCCTCCACCGTTGGGGAGGGACTGCCCGTACTGGTTGTTCTCACTGTAGTCGTACCATCCGGCCTTGCGCAGCACGGCATCGGCAATATAGTCCTTGCGGGTGCGGTTGCTCTCCACTATGGCTGTCATCATGTTCTGCGGCACGTGCTGGTAGTTGGCCAGCAGCTGCTTGGTGTCCTTGGGCAGGCAGTAGCCCCCGTAGCCGAACGACGGGTTGTTGTAGAACATCCCTATGCGCGGGTCCAGGCCGATGCCACGGATAATGGAGGCGGAGTCCAGACCCTTCACCTCGGCATAGGTGTCAAGCTCGTTGAAATAGCTTACCCTCAGGGCCAGATACGTGTTGGCGAAGAGTTTCACGGCCTCGGCTTCCTTCAGCCCCATATACAGCGTGTCTATGTCGGGTTTCAGTGCGCCTTCCTGCAACAGCTTCGCAAACGTGCGGGCATATTCGGGGGCCTCGGGATTGGCAATGGCGGCTATCGCGCGGTTCTCGCCTTCGGCTTCGGGCAGGTCTATGGTCTTCGGATAGCCCACTATTATGCGCGACGGGTAGAGGTTGTCGTACAGGGCCTTTGACTCGCGCAGGAACTCGGGAGCGAAAAGCAGGTTGAATTTCTTGCCTTTCATCTTGGGGTCGCTCTGGAACAGCGGCGCGTATTTGAGATAGAGGCTCCGGCAGTAGCCTACCGGTATCGTGCTCTTCACCACCATCACGGCATCGGGGTTCACGTCAAGCACGATGTCTATGACGTCTTCAATGTGGTGTGTGTCGAAAAAGTTCTTCTGTGCGTCATAGTTCGTCGGAGTGGCAATGACCACTATGTCGGCATCGGCATAAGCCCCGGCACTGTCGAGGGTGGCGGTCAGGTCAAGGTCTTTCTCGGTAAAGAATTTCTCGATGCAGTCGTCCTGTATCGGCGAAACGCGCCTGTTGATTTTCTCCACTTTCTCCGGAATGACATCCACTGCCGTCACCCGGTGGTGCTGCGCCAGCAAGGTGGCTATGGACAACCCTACGTAGCCCGTTCCGGCCACCGCAATCCTGAGGTCTTCAAACTTGTTCATATTTCTGTCTCTTTAATAATCGTCAGTAGTGTCGGCACAACGCCGCACTGAAAATCCGACGTTTCGCAAAACGCACCTTTTGATGCAAAATTAGAAAAAAACGGCCATACCATATGCAATTTTCCGGCAATTATTGCCGCCTGGCCAGCCAAAAGGATGTCACCCGGCATCCACCGTCAACACCCGCACGCCGTCCCCGTCCACGGAAATCCTGACTTCCACCGTGTCGTCGGGCAACAGCGGCTCCACCAGTTCCGGCCATTCTATCAGGCACGGGAAGCCCGAATAGAAATATTCCTCGCAACCTATGTCGCAGGCCTCGGCAAGCGACTTTATGCGGTAGAAGTCGAAATGGAACATCCGGCCGCCTTGCCGCGGCAAAGCGTATTCGTTGACTATGGCAAACGTGGGCGAGCCTGTCGGGTCGGTGATTCCGAGCTGTCGGCACACGGCGTTGATGAACGTTGTCTTGCCTGCGCCCATGCCGCCGTAGAAGGCAAAGACCTTGTACTTGTCCAGCAGCGGAATGAACTGCCGGGCGGCTTCGTCGATTTTGTCAAGACCGGGAATGGTGATTGTTGCAGTCATGGAATTGTTGTTTGTGTGTATGCGGCGCGACTGTGCCGGGGGCTTGCCGCTCCCTCATTTCCGGTCGAGGGTGATAAACGGCACTATCATCTCCTCCATCGAAATGCCGCCGTGCTGGAATGTGTTGCGGTAGTGCGACGCATAGTAGTTGAAGTTGTTGGGATAGGCGAAGAACTGGTTGCCGTAGCAGAACACGTATGCCGAACTCAGGTTGGGCGACGGGAGCATCACCCGGCGGGGGACCTTTATCTCAAACACCTCGCGCGCCTTGTAGGCGAGGTTCTTGCCCACCTTGAAGCGCAGGTTGGTGTTGACGTCCTTGTCACCCTGTATCTTCACGGGGTTTTCCACCAGAATGGAGCCGTGGTCGGTGGTCACCAGAACCTTGTAGCCGCTCTCCGAAAGGCGTTCGAAGAGGTCGCGCACCGACGAGTGCCTGAACCAGCTCCGGGTTATGCTGCGGTAGGCGGCCTCGTTGCCCACAAGCTCGTGTACCATCTGGTGCTCGTTGCGCGAATGCGACAGGATGTCGATGAAATTTATCACCAACACGTTAAGCTCGTTGTTCATCAGCGACGGGAACTGCTGCAACAGGCGGTCCACCCCCACCGAGTCGTTCACTTTGTGGTACGAGAACTTCTCCGGCCGCCGGCATCTGTGGAGCTGGGCCTCTATGAGCTGCCGCTCGTTGAGGTTCTTTCCCTCGTCCTCGTCTTCGTCGACCCACAAGTCGGGGTACATCTCCTTGATACGCGACGGCATCAGTCCCGAACAGATGGCGTTGCGCGCATACTGCGTCACGGTGGGGAGGATGCTGAAATACAGGTCTTCCTCTATGCTGAACAGGTGGGACACCTCCGACCACAGGGTGCGCCACTGGTCATAGCGCAGGTTGTCGAACACCACAAGAAAGACTTTCTCGCCGCCGTCAAGCAGCGGAAACACCCTCTCCTTGAATATGTCGGGGCTGAGCATGGGACGGTCGCTCCGGGGGCAGTCAAACCATTTCTCGTAGTTCTGGCGCACGAATTTGGCGAAACTGCCGTTGGCCTCCTGTTTCTGCATGCGGAGCATCTCGCTCATGTCGCTGTCGGCCTCCTGCAGCTGGAGCTCCCAGTAGACGAGACGGCGGTACACCTCCATCCACTCCTCCGGGCTGCCGGCGTCCTGGATGCTTTCGCCCAGTTCCATGAAGGCCTTGCGGTAGCCCGTCTGCGTCACTTCGCTGACAATCTCCTTCTTGTGTATGTTCTTCTTCAGACACAGGAGTATCTGGTTGGGGTTGACAGGCTTGATGAGGTAGTCGGCTATCTGCGACCCTATGGCCTGCTCCATGATGTCTTCCTCCTCGCTCTTTGTCACCATCACCACGGGAATGGACGGCTCCGCCTGCTTGATGCGGCTGAGGGTTTCCAGACCGCTCAAGCCGGGCATGTGCTCGTCGAGCAGTATGAGGTCGAAGGTCTGCTGGGCGCAGAGGTCTATGGCATCCGCGCCGTTGGTGGCCTTGACGACGTCATAGCCTTTTTTCTCGAGAAATATTATGTGGGCGCGCAGGAGCTCGATCTCGTCGTCAACCCACAACAGTCTGCCGTTGTTCATAGCGTCTGCCGTTTGCATGTGTCAATACCACTCTCCGCCGTCGTCATCGTCGGGAGTGCCGTCGTCGCCGTTGTCATACTCGTTGTCCTTCACCTCCTCATACTCGTCCCAGATGAACTTGTCGGGCTGCCTGTCAAGCTTGAGGTCTTCCTTCACCTTGGAGGGCACGAAATGCTCTTCGTAGAATTTCCTGTACTGCCCCCACGTATAGCGCAGGCCTATGAGCTGCAGGTTGACATCGGATATCAGTATGGGCTCCACACCGTCCGCCACGGAGCGGAACAGGCTGTCGGCAAACAGCTGCTGCTCGTAGCTGTGAGCCTCGTCGAAACTGTAGAAACCGTCCACGCGCATCTGGCACAGACCGCGTTCCTGATAGAGTTCTATGTCGAAGTTCCTGACAAGGAAATTGGTGAAGTTGAAACGCGAAAGCTCGTAGAGCAGCTTGCCCTCGTCCACGGAGTCGCGGCTGTACGACAGGATTACGGTGAAGTCGGCCTGCCGCTCGGCGGAGAGGGTGTCGTTCTTCAGGGCTTCCTTGGTCTCGTCGCCGGTCTGGTCGCTGCGCTGCAGCAGCAGGGCGTCGATGTCAAACCCTCCTCCGGCAGGCTGGCGGCCCGACTCTATGCCTTTCACCATCATGCCGGCTATCTCCGAAATCTTGTCCGACGGATATTCCTTCACAAGCTGCCTCATGCCGTCCACGAAACCCTGCAGGTCACGGTCTCTCAGCCTGCCCATCGATTCGAAGAACATGAACTTGGGCCTGTTGTCGCCCTTGGGGAAGCGTTTGGCCGAAACGGCGCAGTTCTGCCTTATGGTCACATAGTCGCCCGACTTGTAGGCATCGTAGGTGGCGGCATACAGCGAATCCTCTATGTGCTTGCCGAAGCGTGCGTTCTCCTCATAGTACGGGTCGTTTATCAGTATCGTGTACTTGCTCTCGGGGAACCTGTCGGTAAGCTGCCGCCTGTAGTGCATATAGTCCTCGCTCTGCCCCCAGTGGAGTTCGAGCAGGTACAGGTGGTACAGCAGCTCGTCCATCGGCTGGAACTCGGGATAGTTGTCCAGACATCTCAACAGGGTGCGCTTGGCCAGGGGGTAGTTCTCCAGATAGTCCTTCTCCGCCACTCCGGCCTCGAAAAGGGCTTTCTTGAGCAACGTGTCGGACTGCGCCATCTTCTCCGCCGTCAGCGGGAGCTGGTCGAGATAGTACTCGCGTGTCAGCTTCTCGTCGCCCTTGTCCTTCCCGGCTTTGCCCGGCTGCTTTCCGCCGCTCTCCAGCGAGTCCGCCGCTGCACCCTGCCCGTTCTCCAGGGAGTCTGCCTTTTCGTAGTCTATCTCCTGGTTGTCGCTCACGGCAAGCACCGACTTGTTGCTGCGGCGCCAGTTGTCCTCGTTCTTGCGGATGCCCCATATCCGCGAGAACTGCTCCTTGCCCACCGAGACCGTCTGCTGGTTGTAGAAATACCAGTCGGCCCCGTCGTTGGCGTTGGCTGTGTTGGACGGGGTCTTTTCCTCCTCCTGCCGCTGTTCCTTGCCGTTGCCGGTGTCGCCGCGCGACTGACGGCTGCGGGCTATGGAATCCGTCTGGAGGGCGCGCAGTTCCTTCTGCCGTTTCTTCTCCCTGTCTATGGCTTTGTCTATCACGGCAAGACGCTCGCTCTCGGGCATGGCGACCAGTGCCCTCACGCTGTCCTGCACGTAGATCTCTTCCGCCGCCGGCGCCAGCTTGTCGAGCACGCCGATACGCCACGTAAGGTCTGTGTAGCGTTCGTTCTCCCGTGCGATTATGCCTATGGCGCTGTTGTAGCACGCGCGTGCCCTTGCAAAGCGTTCGCGCGCCCAGTGTATGTCGCCCGTCTGCACCATGAGCGAGGCGTAGGCCAGACCCTTGGTCTCGGCCTTGGCCGCTCCCGTCTCATAGGCCTCAAGGGCCTTTGCGGTGTCGGCCGCCGACAGGTATATGTTGCCTATGGCATAGTAGATCTGGTCCAGGTACTTCTTGTTGCCGGTCTGCCGGGTGAGCCGCATGAGCTTCCTTATCTTGCGGGCGTTGTCGCTCCGGTCCATCACCTCCGTCTGCTGCACCATGGCATGGAGCTTCATCTCGTAGACGGCGGTCTTGCGCATGCTTTTCTGGAACGCCCTGTAGGCCTCCGCCCGGTTGCCCAACGCCTTGTGTATCTGGCCCAGCAGGTAGTAGCCGCGGGCCTTCTCCGCCGAAGTCCTGTAGCCGGAAATCTCTTTCTTCAGCAGCGGGATGGCTTCGCTCCACTGTTTCTGCCTGAGGTGGAAGTCGGCCATCGCCGTGTTGTATTCCCTGCGGGCAGGGGCAGGAATGCTGTCGCGCCTCACCTTGCGGAGCAGATCCTCGGCGTCATAGTACCACTCAAGCTCCACATAGCACAGGGCCTGCATGGCCCGCGCGCGGTTGAGCACCTCGGGCTCCGTGCGGTAGAGGTTGGCCACATACGAAAACGTGGAGGCGGCCTCTATGAAATCGCCCTTCTGCATCTGGGCGTAACCCATCAGCATCCACGCGTTCTTCAGAAACGGGTTGTACTCCGTGCGCTTGCGGTACTGCTTCTCCTTCTGCGTCATGCGGTGGCCGCGCTTCACCTCCGGCTTGCGCTTTATGGAATACAGCTGTATGGTCTTCTCCATCTTGGTCACGGCGGTCTCGAAGTCTCCCTTGCCTATGGACTGCGAACTCTTGTTGCCCACGAGCAGCAGGGGCAGGAAATCGGTGTAGTTGTCCTTGTTGCCGCTGAGCTTCGACTTGTAGCCGGTCAGATAGGCCTGGTGGCCGTTGAAATAGGTGTTGTAGCGGGCGGTGAACGCTTTCCATGCACGCGTGGTGGCGGTGTTCCTGTGCGTGGAACACGACACGGCAACCGTAGCCACGGCCGCCGATACCGCCCAATATGCCCATGTCCTGCAAAACTTCATCCGCATCCTTTTTTTGCACTGCCGTACCGTCTTTCAAAACTCCCGCGCAGGCGTTTTATTGTACGGCACACCGCATATATTATTATGACAGCCGCCACGATCATGACACCGCACGGCACATTGAGCCACACCGAAGCGGCCAGACCGCACAGGCAGCCCGCCACGGCCAGACACGAAGAAAGCACGGCCATGGTGGAAAAGCGTGAGCAGAAAAGGTTTGCCGTCATCTGCGGCACGCTGAGCAGGGAAATCACCATCACCACTCCAGCCACCTTCAAGGCCCCCACGATGCTCAGGGCCACGAGGCTTGTCATCAGATAGTTGACCGTGGTCACGGGCAGGTGGCGCGACTTGGCGAACTCCGCGTCGAACGACACGGCCACGATCAGCGGCATACACAACACGTACACTGCCGCCACGACCAGTGCCAGCGCACCGAGTGCCCACAGGTCAACGGCACTGACCAGCAGGACGTTGCCGAACAGGTAGCCCGACAGTCCCGGCAGGAAGTCAGGGGCAAGATAACTGCACATGATGCCCACGCTCATGCCCAGGGCCCACAGCATGGCTATGGCCGAGTCCTCGCGCACTTCACGCCGCCCGGCAAGCTTCTGCACTCCCCAGCCGGCAAACAGCGAAGACACTGCCGCACCCAGCATGGGAGGCCAGCCCGCCAAAGCGCAGACACCCACCCCGCCTAGACTGGCGTGGGCCATTCCGCCGGCAAGGAACACCATGCGTCGGCTCACGATGTAGGTGCCCACAAGACCGCACACCAGCCCAGCAAGGATGCACGCCGCAACCGCATTGCGGAAAAAGACATATTGCAGCAGTTCCGTTATCATCTCATGTTCATTCCATCATCATGACCGCCTCGTCCTTGAGCTGCTCCGGCAGGTTGATGCCGCGCAGCCGCAGACTGTGAAGCCACCCGGAAATCTCGTCCGGCCCCAGCGTCGTCAGCACTTCCGAGAACTCCTCCGTCTGGCTCTCGGTGTAGCCGTCGGCGGCGATGCCCTTGTAGGCGTCAAGTTCCTCGTCTTCGTAATACACTATCTTGTCGCTCATCTGCATCTCCATGGCCTTGTCGCCGCACAGGCACGACACGCCGCAGCCGTCGCTTCCGCCGCAGTCCTTGCCGCCGGTCACGCCGGCATTGCCGTGCAGCCTCTTGCGCAGGCCAAGCACCACATAGGCCACCACACCGGCGGCAAACACTATGAGCAGGGCTGTCCTCATCACATCTCCACGGTTTCCACGCCAAGCGACCTGAGGTCGTCCCAGTAGCGCGGATAGGACTTGCCCACCACGCCGGCGTCGTTGATAACCAGTCCGCCGCACACGCAGGCACACGGTGCCATGCTCATCGCCATGCGGTGGTCTTCATAAGTGTCAATGCACGGCTCCGTCTGCGGCTCCACGCGCCCGCCATTCCACTCCAGGACACCGTCACCGCTCTCCCCGACCGCATAGCCGAGCTTGCGCAGTTCCGTCCTGAGGGCGGCAAGCCTGTCGGTCTCCTTGATCCGCAGGCTCTGCAGACCGCTGAACCTGAACGGCACGCCGAGGGCGCAGCAGGTGGCTGCCATCGTCTGGGCCAGATCGGGGCACGAGGCGAGGTCGCGCCCGTAACGCTCTGCCGTGCGGGCGGTTTTCCTCAGCACCGCACAGCCGTCTTCAAACGACGTGGCTACGCCAAGCGGTGCAAACAAGTCCCTGACGCACGCGTCGCCCTGCAGACTGTCTTCAAACAGCCCCTCGAGCGCCACCTCGCCCTCTCCGGCCAAGGCAAGCAGTTCATAGCAGTAACTCGCGGCACTCCAGTCGTTCTCCACCGTGTAGTCGCCGCCACGATATTGGCCGTGGCTGACCGCGAAGGTGCGGCTGTCGGGCTCGTCCACCCTTATGCCGAACCTGCGCATCAGACTGACGGTGATGCCTATATAGGGACGGCTGATCACCTCGCCGCAAAGCTCTATCCTGAGACCGTTGTCAAACAGGGGCGCAACCATCAGCAGCGCCGACACATACTGCGAACTGACATTGCCGGGCAGACTGACACGCCCGCCCGCGAGACTGCGGCCCACGACATGGAGAGGCGGAAAACCCTCCTCTCCCGCGTAGGATATGTCGGCTCCAAGCGAGCGGAGCGCGTCCACAAGGACATGGATGGGGCGATGCCTCATGCGCTCCGTGCCGGTCAGTACCGTGTCGGACTCCGTAGCGGCAAAAAGGGCGGTGAGGAAACGCATCGCCGTGCCGGCCGCCATGACATCCGTCACGGTGCCGCGCTCGCGCAGGGCACGCCGCATCACCAGCGTGTCGTCGCAGTCCGACACGTTGTGCAGCCTCACGGCACCGCCCGACAGCTCGTTGATGACGAGCATGCGGTTGCTTATACTCTTGGACGCGGGCAGGGCCACGCGTCCCCTGACACTGCGGTATGGTGCTATTTTCAGTCTCATTCTGTCCGGAAAAGATTTTGTTCTGCTGACAGACTACAAAATTATGGAAAATTTTTGGACTTGTCAAAAACTTGTAGTACTTTTGCACTCGTTTTCGGGGTGTAGCTCAGCCCGGTTAGAGTACGCGTCTGGGGGGCGTGTGGTCGCTGGTTCGAATCCAGTCACCCCGACACCGAAAATTCACTTCTGCAGCGCAGGCAACCGTTTCCCAACAAGAACGATTGTCTGCGCTGTTTTTTTGTTCGTGCCCGAAAAATTTTTGCTTGTGCCCGCAAAAAAAAACGTTGACCTGACGGAGGCGTTCCGGGCGGAACACATGTCCGCTTCGGGCGAAGCGCAACTCCGTTCCGGCGGAAACGCATATGCGTTTCGCCCGGAACAGCAGCGCGAGACCAACATTTTTTCGCGTGAGATCAGTGTTTTTTTTCGGCTGTACGGTGTTTTTCCCGCCGATCCCGGTTTTCAGCGGCAGGCGGCCTTGCGCAGCTGCGAGTTGTAGTATCCCGCATCGCCCGTCACTTCCTTTCCGACAAAAGGCGGAATGTCGAAAACGGTGTCCTCGCTGTCCACTTCCAGTTCAGCGAGCACAAGCCCCTCAAGACTGCCGTGGAACTCGTCGACTTCCCAACGCCATCCGCAGTAGCATACAATGTGGCGGTGCTTGTCGATGATGCCGGGCAGGCACAGGCGCAGCAGCTCAAGCCCGTCTCCACGGGGTATCTCCTTCTCCCACTCGTAGCGGCTCAGACCGCTTTCCGACGACTCGCCCTTGACGGTGAGGAAAGCCCTGTCGCCCACGACGCGCACCCTCACGGTGCGGCACGGGTCGTCGCTGAGATAACCCTGTACGATATGGAGCGTTTTCGACACAAACGGTCGGAAATCGCCCTCCACGAGATATTTGTGTTCTGTTTCCATCGCCTGCACGCCAAAAGACAAAGGAGACCGTTCCCCGCCCCGCTTGTCCGCGTGGAGGGAAACAGTCCGCGCCTGCAGCTCCATGCGTCATGCGCACGCGAGACCGCCTGTATGCGTCAGTTGTTCAGGGAGAATGAAATGCAGAAAACAAGGGCCAGAACGATGAGGCCTATGATAATGCCCCATATCACCGTTTCCGCCTGCTTTTTCTGCTTTGCTTCCCTATGGTTTACCTTTGCTTGATGTTTCTCGTTCATATTGCTTCGGTTGTTTGTTGTTGTGTTCTTCCGTGCAAATATAGTCAAATATGCACAGCACGCCGCACAATTGCGGCGAAAAAGTGTCTTTGTGCCCGGCTTGCGCCGGCATCCGCACATCCAGAGAGCGGCGGTACGGCACAAGCGCGACTGGCGGCGCGGCGGCAGACGTGTCAGTCTCCTGACTTGCCGTCGCTCATCAGATAGGCCTTGATGAAACCGTCGAGCTTGCCGTCCATCACCGCATCCACATTGCTTGTCTGGTAGCCCGTGCGGTGGTCCTTGACGCGGCGGTCGTCAAACACGTAGGAGCGTATCTGGCTGCCCCACTCTATCTTCTTCTTGCCCGCCTCTATCTTGGCCTGCGCGGCCTGGCGGCGTTTCAGCTCGCGGTCGTAGAGCTGCGAGCGGAGCAGGCGCATGGCATTGTTGCGGTTCTCAAGCTGTTTGCGCGTCTCGGTGTTCTCGATGATGATTTCCTCCTCCTCGCCGGTGTCGGGGTCGGTGTACTGGTAGCGCAGGCGCACTCCCGTCTCCACCTTGTTGACATTCTGCCCGCCCGCGCCCGACGAGCGGAACGTGTCCCAGCTGACCTTGGAGGGGTCTACGGTCACCTCTATGGTGTCGTCGACGAGCGGGGTGACAAACACGCTGGCAAACGATGTCATGCGCTTGCCCTGGGCGTTGAACGGCGACACCCTCACGAGACGGTGGACACCGTTCTCCGACTTCAGGTAGCCGTATGCCATGTCGCCCTCAATCTCTATGGTGCAGGTCTTGATGCCCGCCTCGTCGCCGTCCTGCAGGTTGACTATCGTGGACTTGTAGTTGTGGGACTCCGCATAGCGCAGGTACATGCGCATCAGCATGGCGGCCCAGTCCTGGCTCTCGGTGCCGCCCGCCCCCGAGTTGATCTTGAGGACACAGTCCATGGAGTCCTCCTCCGACTGGAGCATGTTCTTGAGTTCCATCTTCTCAAGCACACCGCGCGCCTTGTCGTAGGCAGCGTCGACTTCCTCCTCCGTCACCATATGGTCGCGGTAGAACTCCAGCGAGAGTTCCACCTCGCCGGTGAGGCTCTGCAGCTCGGCATAGTGCGTGACCCAGAACTGGAGCGCCTTGACCTTTTTCATCTGCTGTTCGGCAGCCTTGGGGTCATTCCAGAAATCAGGGGCCTGCGTGCGCAGTTCCTCCTCCTCCAGCTCCATCTTCTTGGCTTCGATGTCGAGGTAGTTCCCCAATGCCGCGGTACGGTCGGCGAGATCCTTATACTGTTCGTGTGTAATCATATGTGTGTGTTATGTATGTCTGCTGTTATCTTGTTCGTACATTTTCCCTATTTCCCGGGCATAGTGCCCGAACACCACATTACGCCTTATCTTCAGCGTGTTGGTCATTTCGCCCCGTTCCATGCTGAAAGGGCGCGGCAGGAGTGTGAAACGCCTGATGCGCTCGTAGTTGGCCAGCCCCTGCTGCAGGGAGTCTATGCGTTTCCCCATCATCCTGTGGATTTCGGCATTGCCGCACAGGTCGGCGTCGGTTGCGGCCATGATGCCGCGGCTGAGGGCGTAGCGGCGCAGCATTCCGTAGGCCGGCACAATCAGCGCCGACACATATTTGCGTTTGTCGGCGACAACGACAATCTGGTCTATATACTTGTCGACCACCATCCTGGCCTCTATCTGCTGCGGAGCTATGTACTTGCCGTTGGATGTCTTGTAGAGGTCTTTGAGACGGTCAGTGAGAAACAGCTCGCCGTTGCTGACATAGCCGCCGTCGCCGGTGTGGAACCACCCGTCGGCATCGACCGCCCCGGCCGTGGCCTCCGGATTGCGGTAGTAGCCCGGCGTCACCGTGGGACCCTTGATGAGCACCTCGCCCTGCGGGGAGATCTTCACGCCCACCCCGCTGAGCGGCCTGCCCACCGAACCTATGGTAAACGGTTTGCCCGCGTGGTCGCACGACACTGTGGCGGTACTCTCGGTAAGACCGTAGCCCGTGACCATGTCAATGCCGCACGCATGGACAAAACTCTCTATCTCGCGCGACACCGCAGCTCCGGCCGTGGGGAAGAAATTGCCGCGATCCAGCCCGAGGGCCTTGCGCACCGCACTGAACACCGCCGCGTCGAAGAACCTGTATCTGATGCCCAGAGCCAGCGGTACGGGCTTGCCCCGGGAGATATAGTCGCCGTAGACCCTGCGCCCCGTGACCAGAGCTTTTGCGAACAGCATGCGCTTGACCGCGCCGCCCTGCACCCGCTCCACGACACCCTCGTAGACCTTCTCCCAGAAACGCGGCACCGCACACATGCACGTGGGTCTTATGCGGCGCATGGTCTTCAGCACGTCGGCAGGATTCCTGTTTATGGCCTGCACCGCGCCCACGGAGAGTCCGAGGTATGACCACCCGCGCTCGAAGACGTGCGAAAACGGGAGGAAATTGAGGCAGATGTCCTTTTCGCCAAGCCGCAGCACCTCGCTGTTGGCCTTTATGGCAGCCCCGTACATTCCATAGGTCAGCACCACCCCCTTGCTGTCGCCGCTGGTGCCGCTGGTGAAGAGGATGTTGCAGGTGTCGGAGTCCCGTGCCTGCGCCTTGAGTGAACCGAGCGCGGAGTCAAGTCCCGCGCCGTCGCCCATGGCCAGAAATTCGGGGAAAGAGACGGACACGCTGTCGGCGGGATGCCGTGTCACCGCCGCATCGAAGATCACGATGCGCTCAAGCGAGGGGCAGACGGGGAACAGCGACAACACGATGTCGTACTGCCGCTGCCCTCCCACGAAGACAGTGCGTATCCCCACTTCGGAAATCATGTGGCGGACCTGCTCCGCACTGCTGTTGGCGTAGAACGGCACCGTGACGGCCCTTATGCCGTAGGCCCCGAAATCCACATACAGGCATTCGGGCATATTGTCGGAAAAGACAGCCATGCCCTCCTGCGGGGCCACGCCCATGGCCAGCATGGCCTTTGAGGTGCGGCGCACGGTCGCCGCGAAGTCCGCCCACGACACGGGAATCCATCTGTCGGCTGCGGCATCGCAGTACACCAGAGCCGTCCTGCCGCCGAATTTCGCCGCCTGGGTTTCTATCAGTCCCGAAAGGTGACACAGTGTAACCATCTGCTGTCCGGTATGTATATGGTATATATGCACACGTCCGCCCGTGACGGCCTGTATGCGGCAGTCACGGGCGGACAAAACGCGTCAGGCAACCTTGTTGAGTTTTCTGACGATAGAGAATATGAAGAGTGCGGCAACGAGGCAGATGGCCATCAGCACACCCCACACGATGTAGAGATCCTTGCCCCAGATGAGGGCGGGGATGCTCACGAGGAAATTGCCGACGGCAGTGGCCACAAACCAGCCGCCCATCATCATGCCCTTGTATTTCGGGGGCGCCACCTTGCTGACAAACGAAATGCCGATAGGCGAAAGCAGGAGTTCGGCAAAAGTAAGGATGAGGTATGTCGACACCAGAATGTTGGGGCTCACGTCAGCCAGATGCTTCGGGTTTGCCGGGTCGGGAGCGGGCAGGCCTATTGACGACACGGTCATGAGCAGATAGGCCGCCGCCGCCACGAGCATGCCGAGGCCGATCTTTACCGGGGCCTTTGGTTCCTTGCCCCTCTTGGCGAGCGCACCGAAGAATGCGATGCTCACAGGGGTCAGGGCCACCACAAAGCACGGGTTGAACTGCTGGAAGATAGGAGCGTCTATGGCGACTTCGTCGACGGAACCGTACTTGCAGACAAGCACGACGGCACCGACGGCCGCCAGCACTCCGTAGATGACGCGCCCCTTGGCGGAACCGCTCTGGAAGATGCCGAACAGGCCATACACCACAAAAATGACCATCATGAGGTTTGTCACGTCAAACTCCATGGCGGTAAGCCCCGTGGCAGACTGGGCCACATAGTCGCGTGCAAAGTAGGTGAGCGTAACCCCGTTCTGGTGGAACGCCATCCAGAAGAATATCACCACCGCAAAGACAAGACAGAGGCAGACAATGCGCTCCTTGGTCTCCGCGGGCGAGATATCGTCAGCCTTTTCGGTCTTCAATGCCGCCTTCTGGTCTTTCTTGGAAGTGGCAAGCACCTGTCTGAACGTGGGCTTGCCCAGATAATAGATGGCGATGCTGGCAATCAGCGACACGCACGCCACCGCAAAGGCGAAGTGGTAGGAGTCGGCCTCCGCGATGCCGAGATCCGCCTGCGCCCATTTCATGATCCTGATGGCGGCGGTGGGAGCGAACAGCGCGCCCACGTTGATGAGCATATAGAAGAGGGAGAAGCCGGAGTCGCGCTTGTCGGCGTATTTGGGGTCATTGTAGAGGTCGCCCACCATGACCTGCAGGTTGCCCTTGAACATGCCCGTGCCGAAACTTACCAGCACGAGAGCGGCAGCCATGGCGATCACGGCCACCGTGGACTTGCCAAGCGGCACCGACAGCAGCGCGTAGCCGCAGAACATGATGTATATTCCGACAGTCACCATTCTGGAATATCCCCACTTGTCGGCGGCGATGCCCCCGAAGAGCGGCAGGAAATACACCAGCATGAGGAAACTTGAATAAACCACACCCGCAGTGCCGGAAGCCCAGCCGAAATTGGACTGCAGGAAGAGAACGAACACGGCGAGCATGGTGTAGTATCCGAAACGCTCACCCGTGTTGGCGAAAGCCAAGGCCCACAGGCCTTTGGGTTGTCCTTCAAACATAATTATTTCGTTTTTTGGTTAATATTGATCCGTTATCGTTTCACGTTGGCCTCCTCCAAGCCGTAGCCCTTCTTCCTGTCCTCAGCCCTGAGGGCCAGCGACAGCAGCACGGCCACGAAACCGAACGCGGCAAACAGGCCCATGGACACGGTGTAGTCGATCCGGCCCGAAGAGTCGGTGTTGGCCCCGTTGACCGAGCCTATCAGTATCGGCACCAGCGAGAGACCGATGTTCTGGATATAGAATATCACCGCGTAGGCGGTGCCCAGCAGTTTCATCGGGATGATCTTGGGCACTGACGGCCACATGGCCGAAGGCACGAGACCGAAAGCCACTCCCAGCGCCACCATGGCCGCCACGGCCACGGCCCACGACGCCAAGGGCAGGGCGAACGTCACATGCACCAGCGTGAGAATGACCGAGCCTATCACCATCAGCGTAGCCCCCTTGCCCCTGCGGTCATAGACAGAGCCGAACAGCGGCGTGAGGAAAATGGTGCCGAACGGCAGCATGGCAGGTATCAGCCCCGCCCACTCCCTGTCGACGCAGTATTTCGTGACCATCAGCTTGGTGGCGAATTTCAGGAAGGGGAACACGCCGGCGTAGAACATCAGGCAAAGCAGCGTGATGAGCCAAAAGCCCTTGTTGCAGAACAGCATTCCGAGGTCGCCGAACCTGAATTCGTCTTCCGGGGCGGCGTGCGCATCCCTGGCCGCCCTGTCGAACCTGCGGTCCATCACGCAGTACACCAGAAAACTCACCATGCCCGCACACAGCAGCGCAGCCCCGAGTCCCACAGGCGCACTCACGCCGCCCATGGCCTTGGCAAAAGGCAACGCCGCACCCAGCGCCGCCGCCGTGCCTATGCGCGCCAGCGCCACCTGCAACCCCATGGCCAGAGCCAGCTCGTGGCCCGTGAACCACTTGGCGATGACCTTGGTCACCGTGATGCCGGCAATCTCGCAGCCCACGCCATACACGGCGAAGCCCAGACACGCCCATATCACCTGCATGGGGTAGCCGAACATGGACCCACCGAACTCGTGGCCGACGGCATACCACTTTATCAGCGCGCCGGCAAACATGAGGACGGTGCTCAGCACCCCCGTAAAACGGATGCCGAACTTGTCGAGAATTATGCCGCCGAAAAACAGCAGCAGCAGAAAGACGTTGAAAAAGCCGTAGCTGCCGGAGAAAAAGCCGTAGTCGCTGGACGACCAGCCAAGGCCTCCCTGTTCCTTGGACAGCGTCAGGAGCGGTTCGAGCGGCGACATCACGTCGGTGAAGAAATAGCCGAACATCATCGTCACGCTTACCATGACAAGCGCAGTCCACCTTGCTGTCCTGCTGTCGGCAAGAGATCTCCTCATGTGTTTTTCCATAGTCGGTTTGTAGCACACGAACCGCTTCCCGTTGCGGAAAGCCGGGAGCGCGAGACAAAGGCCCACGCCCGGGACGCCGCAACCGCCGGAGACCGGCCCGTTGGAATGAATATCCGGCAAATTTAATGTTTTTTCTCCATCATCATTACTTTTTCACAACAAAACCGCCATTTTCACATTACTTCCTTAAATATCCGGACTTGGCCGGCGAGTGCAGGCGGCAACGTACGGCGAACGTTTTTAACCACAAAAACAACGGCAGTGTGCAGGTAAACGCGCGCAACAGACCAAAAGGACTGCATTTCCGCAAAAATCACGGCCGTTCTTTTGCCTGCACTACGGAAAAATACTTATTTTTGTAACTTAAACGAATTGCAATGCCCGCAAACGCGACACTGGAAGTCAACGTGGAAAAGATACTGCACGACAAGGCCGGGGCGAAAGCGAAATACGTCCCGCGGTTCGTGACCAAGTGGCTTGAACACATCCTGCACCAGGACGAGATCAACGCTTTTCTCCGCGACCACAGAGACGAGGAGGGCATAGAGTGGCTCGAGTCGGTGCTGGAATATCTCGGTGTGAGCATCAAAGTCAGCGGGCTGGAGAACATCGGCACGGACGGCGGCAAACGCTATACCTTTGTCAGCAACCACCCGCTCGGCGGCATTGACGGAGTGGCACTGGGTGCTGTCATCGGCAGGCACTGCAACGGCAACATACGCTACCTGCTCAACGACATCCTCATGAACCTGCCCGGGCTCAGACCTCTGGGAGTGCCGGTAAACAAGACCGGCAGGCAGGACCGCGGCACCGTGGAACAGGTGGAAGAAGCCTTCCGCTCGGAGCACCACATCATAGTGTTTCCCGCCGGTCTCTGCTCACGCATGATAGACGGCCGCGTGCAGGACTTGCCGTGGAAAAAGACGGCGCTGCAGAAAAGCCTTCAGAACCGCAGGGAAATCGTGCCCGTACATTTCAGCGGGCAAAACTCAAGCCGCTTCTACCGCATCGCCAGCCTTTCCAAAGTCCTGAAATTCAATCTCGCCATGCTCTTCCTTGCCGACGAGGCCTACAGAAGCCGCGGAAAGCAGTTCGAGATCCGCATAGGCCAGCCGATTCCTTGGCAGCACTTCGACGGCAGCCGCACGGCGGCGCAGTGGGCGCAGTGGCTCCGGCAACAAGCATACGAACTATAACACATCCATCCCAAATCCACCATCAAGCATGGAGCAGATAATACAACCCGTAGACAAGAAACTGCTGAAAGCAGAGCTGACCCCCGAACGCAAGCTGCGCCACACCAACAAGAGCGACAACGACATCTACATAGTGACATGGCAGGACTCCCCCAACGTGGTGCGCGAGATAGGCCGTCTGCGCGAGATAGCTTTCAGGGAGGCCGGCGGCGGAACGGGCAAGAGCCTTGACCTTGACGAGTTTGACACCTGCGGGAACCCCTACAAACAGCTCATAGTGTGGAATCCGGAGGAGGAGGAGATCATAGGCGGATACCGCTACCTGCCCGGCAACGAGGTCTCGCTTGACGACAACGGGCAGCCCAGGCTCGCCACATCGCACCTGTTCCGTTTCTCAGACCGCTTCATCAGGGACTACATGCCGCAGACCGTGGAGTTGGGGCGGTCGTTTGTCACGCTCGAATACCAGAACACGCGGCGTTCCGCGAGCAAGAGCATCTTCGCCCTCGACAACCTGTGGGACGGGCTGGGCGCACTGACGGTGGCGATGCCCAACGTGAAGTATTTCCTCGGCAAGATGACCATGTATCCCAGTTTCAGCCGTATGGGGCGCGACATGATCCTGTATTTCCTCAACAAGCACTTCGGTGACAAGGAGGGGCTGATCACAACCATGAAGCCCATAGCCATAGAGGCCGACCCGCAATATCTCGCCTCGCTGTTCACCGAAGACGACTTCAAGGCTGACTACAGGCTGCTCAACGCCGAGGTGCGCAAGCTGGGCTACAACATCCCGCCGCTGGTGAACGCCTACATGGGACTGAGCCCGACAATGAAGGTGTTCGGCACCGCCGTCAACGACGAGTTCGGCGACGTGGAGGAAACCGGCATCCTCATCGCCGTGGACGAAATACTGGCCGAGAAACGCATGCGCCACATCAACTCATTTGTGAGGGAGCACCCCGAGAGCATCGGGATGCTGAAAGACGTGCTCACCCCACCGCTGAAGAGGTAGGAGGGCGGTGTCCGGAGCTGGCGGCAATGAACCGCGCAGAACCCAAAGGGGAGCCGCGACGGCACAGACAGGACGAAAGGACAAGCCATAAAAAAACGCCAATGGACGCAACTGACAAATTGCAGACCATTGGCGTTTTTGCAAGTATGCACAACCTCAATAAGTTCTTTCCACCCTTTCTTTGATCAACGTTGCAGGCATTCCGCCTATGACAGAATAAGGCTGTATGCCACGAGCTGCATAATCCTTGTTAAGCAGCGAATTGGATGCGACTATCGTCCTGTCGGGCAGAATTGTGCCGGGCATTACCGTCGTCCGGTTTCCTATCCGGCAATATCGGCCAATACGAATCGGCCTGGTCATCGGGTGCAGCACTCCCCATTTTTAGACAAGGTTTGACTTTGTTTTGCCAGCCGAGAGAGCAACTGCAATCACACTTATCATTGCAGTTGCTGTCACATGTTTTTGCTATATTTGTGACAAGTTTTGTTAAACGAAGAGCGTTTCACATCTCTTTCCTTGCCGGTGTCACACAAAATTACTATTTTTGTGACAAAATCCGAATAGGACATGAATAGTGTGGCTCAAAAAATTGAAAACTCAATAGAGAACTCAGGCAGGGGAAAGATATTCTTTGCCGATGATTTCGTGAACATGGGGTCTGCAGAGAACATACGCCAAGCATTAGGTCGATTTACCAAAAACGGGAAAATTGTACGTGTGGCAAACGGCATATATTGTTACCCAGAAGTGGATGACAAGCTGGGACTTGGCGTCATATTACCTTCGTTTGACCAAATTGCCAACGCCATAGCGGAACGCTCGCATGCCCGAATCATCCCTACGGGAGACTATGCACTCAATGTTTTGGGACTGTCAACGCAGGTTCCTATGAATTGCGTGTATTTGACGGACGGAACGCCTCGCAGGGTGGAAATCTCGGGAAGCAGAGGAATCGTCTTCAAAAAGACAACTCCCAAGAACTTGTCATTCAAGAACAGGTTGGCTATGTTGATTACATCAGCTTTAAAATCCATCAAACAAGAAAATGCAACACCAGAACAGATAGAGCACATTGAACAACTGCTGAGAAATGAAGACAAGGATTCCGTGTTAGCAGATTTGGCTCTTATGCCCATTTGGATCAGAAAAATTGTGACAAAGACTTATGAATGATTATTTTAAACTCTCCATAGAGGACAAACAGCGTGTATTGCAGCAGGCATCCGCCCGTTTGGGATTGCCACCACAGGCCATTGAGAAAGACTTGTGGGTGACAACGATACTGCAAAT
>CAVHBF010000013.1:0-11245 GCA_963634195.1 Bacteroides thetaiotaomicron
ACTCCCATTTACTTATATATAACACAGCATTCAACCACATCATGTTTGAAAATCTAAGCGAGAAACTCGAGCGTTCCTTTAAGGTTCTTAAGGGACAGGGGCGGATAACAGAAATAAACGTGGCGGAAACCGTAAAGGAAATAAGGAAAGCCCTTTCGGATGCCGATGTCAATTACAAGGTGGCGAAACAGTTCACCGACACAGTAAAACAGAAAGCCCTCGGACAGAACGTGCTTACATCCGTCAGACCGGGTGAACTTCTCATAAAAATCGTTCACGACGAACTTATAGAACTTATGGGCGGCACCACTGCCGGACTGCAGCTTGACTCGAGGCCTTCGGTCATTCTCATGGCCGGACTGCAAGGCTCAGGAAAGACAACGTTCTCCGGCAAACTGGCAAACTGGCAAAAGACCAAGTTCGGCAAGAAGCCCCTGCTTGTGGCGTGCGACGTGTACCGCCCCGCCGCCGTCAACCAGCTGCAGGTAGTCGGCGAACAAATCGGAGTGCCTGTCTATACTGAAGAGGGAAACAACAACCCTGTCGAGATTGCTGTCAACGCCATCCGCAAAGCGAAGCAGGAAGAATACAACATTGTCATCATTGACACCGCCGGCCGTCTGGCTGTTGACGAGCAAATGATGAAGGAAATCAGCGACATAAAGCAGGCTTCCAACCCTGACGAAACCCTGTTTGTCGTGGATTCCATGACAGGTCAGGACGCGGTTAACACCGCCCGCGAGTTCAATGAGCGCATTGACTACACCGGCATCGTCATGACAAAACTTGACGGCGACACACGCGGCGGAGCCGCCGTGAGCATCAGAAGCGTGGTGGGCAAGCCTATCAAGTTCATCGGTACGGGCGAAAAGATGGATGCCCTTGACTTGTTCCACCCCGACCGCATGGCCGACCGCATCCTCGGCATGGGGGACGTGGTTTCGCTGGTGGAACGTGCCCAACAGGTCTACGACGAGAAAGAGGCACGGAAGCTGAGCAAGAAGATAGCCCAGAACAAATTTGACTTCAATGACTTCATCACCCAGATAAACCAAATCAAGAAAATGGGCAACATCAAGGATCTTGCTGCCATGATACCCGGCGTGGGCAAGGCTCTCAAAGATGTTGATATAGACAACGACGCCTTCAAGCAGATAGAATCCATCATAGGTTCCATGACCCCCTTTGAGCGCGCCAATCCCGACAGGATCGATGCAAGCCGCAAGGCGCGCATAGCGCGCGGCTCCGGCAACTCTCTGCAGGATGTCAACAAAATGCTCAAACAGTTTGACCAGACCCGCAAAATGATGAAAATGGTGAATTCTCCGGGCTTCGGCAACAAAATGAAGGCCATGTCAAGAATTGGCAGAAGATAGTGTTCCGGGCGCACCCTGCACACGAGATTTCCACTAATGCAACCAACACACACCGCCACGATGAAAGCACGACTCCTTTGCGCACTGCTGTCTGCTGTCCTTGCCGTTACGGGGACGGCGCAGTATTGTCCCTCGTCGGAAAATCTGGCCGCACGCAGGCAGTTCGAACAGAGCCGCTTCGGTGTTTTCATCCACTGGGGGCTATATGCCCTGCCCGGACAGGGCGAATGGGTCATGACGAACCAGAGCATTGACAACAGGGAGTATGCAAAACTTGCCAACGCTTTCTATCCCCACGACTTTGACGCGCAGGAATGGGTCAAAGCCATCAAGGATTCCGGGGCACGCTACATAACGTTCACCTCCAGACACCACGACGGGTTTTCCATGTGGGACACAAAGCAGTCCGACTACAACGTCACCCGCACACCCTATGGCAAGGACATCGTGGCACTGCTGGCAAAAGCGTGTGCCGACAACGGCATCAGGCTGCATCTCTACTACAGCCACATTGACTGGACACGTGACGACTACCCCTCCGGCAGAGTGGGCACCAATACAGGCAAAAACCCCTCCAAGGCGGACTGGCCGTCATACTATGGGTTCATGAACCGCCAGCTCACCGAACTGCTCACAAACTACGGTCCGATAGGCTGCATCTGGTTTGACGGAATGTGGGACCACGACAGTGACACCGTCCCGTTTGACTGGCAACTCACGGGGCAATACGAGCTTATCCACAGCCTTCAGCCCGCCTGTCTCATCGGCAACAACCACCACAGCACACCGTATCCGGGCGAAGACATCCAGATGTTCGAGCGCGACATTCCCGGCGAAAACAAGGCGGGGTTGTCCGGACAGGAAATCAGCCGTCTGCCGCTGGAAACGTGCGAAACGATGAACGGAATGTGGGGATACCGCCTCGCCGACCAGAACTACAAGAGCGTGCGACAGCTTGTACAGCTGCTCGTCAGAACCGCAGGCAAGGGGGCAAACCTGCTCCTCAACATAGGACCGCAACCCGACGGCCGGTTGCCGCAACTCGCGACAGACCGTCTCAAAGGCATGGGGCAGTGGCTCAGGAAAAACGGCGAAACCATATACGCGACGCAAGCCGGTCCGGCCGTTTCGGAAAACTGCGTGTCCACACGAAGCGGCGACAAAATATGGCTGCACGTTCTTGACAGTTCGGTACACAGCGTCAGCCTGCCGATTGAAGACAAGGTGAAGTCCGTCCGCGAATACAGAACGGGAAAAGCTCTGCCCTATACATACAGGGGAAACGTGCTTGCACTCACAGACATCGTCCCAACAGACAGCATAGACCACATCATAGAAATAACCCTGAAATAACGGAGAACAATGACTTTAATCGACGGAAAACAGACAGCAGCCTCCATCAAGCTTGACATCGCCAGACAGGTGGACGAACTGATAAAGAACGGAGGCAAGCGACCTCATCTTGCGGCGATTCTCGTAGGTCACGACGGGGGAAGCGAAACATACGTGGCCAACAAGGTGAAAGCATGCAACGAGTGCGGATTCAAATCTACACTACTGCGGTTTGAAGATACAATAACAGAAGAGGAACTGTTGCGCGAGGTGGAGAAGCTCAACCACGACACCGACGTGGACGGGTTCATTGTCCAGCTACCCCTACCCAAACACATCAACGAGCAGAAGGTAATCGAAACCATTGACTACCGCAAGGACGTTGACGGATTCCACCCTGTCAATGTGGGCAGGCTGGCCATAGGACTGCCGTGTTTCGTTTCCGCCACGCCAAGAGGCATCCTCGAGCTCCTGCGACACTACGACATAAAGACCTCGGGAAAAAAGTGCGTAATCCTCGGACGCTCCAACATAGTGGGCAAACCGATGGCGCAGCTGATGATGCAGAAGAACCACGGCGACGCCACCGTAACTGTCTGCCACAGCCACAGTGCCGATATCAAGGAGGAATGCCGGCAAGCCGACATTATCATCGCCGCAATCGGACAACCGGAATTTGTCACCGCCGACATGGTCAAGCCCGGTGCCGTGGTCATCGACGTGGGCACCACACGGGTACCCGACAGCACACGTCCAAAGGGCTTCCGGCTGACAGGCGACGTGAAATTCAGCGATGTCGCCCCTCTGTGCTCATATATCACGCCCGTGCCGGGCGGAGTGGGACCGATGACCATCTGCTCGCTGATGATAAACACCCTGTTGGCCGGACAGAAGAAAATCTACGGATAGGCTCTTCCGGTGCCGCATTCACTACAAACAGGACAAAACACAATACTAACTTTCAATTTACTACTGTCAATGAAAACCAAAACTCTACTCATTGCCTTCGCTGTGCCGTTGGTCTCTTTCGCACAGTTGGAACTCAAGCAGCAGACGCTCAGCAACCCGGACAATGAACCCTTACCATGCCATCCCGTGCCATCCGCACGCCAACTCTTGTGGAACGAGACGGAATTCTACGCTTTCTTCCATTACGGAATGAACACCTTCACCGGCCAGGAATGGGGCAACGGCGACGAAGACGAGAGCCGGTACGCACCTACCATGCTGCCAGATCCGGAGCAGTGGCTCACTGCGGTAAAGGCGGCGGGTATGAAAGGCGGTATCGCCGTTGTGAAGCACCACGATGGCTTTTGCCTATGGCCCACAGCTACCACGACACACAGCATAGCCAAGGCAGGCAATGCCAACGGGCGCAACGCCAACATCCCGGAACTGTTTGCCAAGGCCGCCCAGAAACTCAACATGAAATACGGCTTCTATGTGTCGCCCTGGGACCGCAACTCCGCCTACTACGGCGAGGACAACTACGTGGTCGATGTGTTCCTCAAACAGTGTGAGGAACTTGCCCAGTACGGCAGCGACCAGTTCGAGATGTGGTTTGACGGAGCCAATGGCGGCTCAGGCTACTATGGTGGCAAGAACACGACCATCAGCATCAACAGCAGTTACTACTATGACATACCCAATCTCCGCGACAGGGTACATCGCATCGCCCCCAACTGCGTCATGTGGGGCGTGGGCGGCGAAGCGCGCTGGATAGGCAACGAAGCCGGCTGGGCCGGCGAGACCAACTGGGCCATGCTTGATCCCACGGTTGAAAGCAACGCCACACGCCAGACCGGCCAGGAGAACTCATGGCTCTGGCATCCCGGCGAAAGCGATGCAAAAGCCACTTCCGGCGGCTGGTTCTGGCATTCCTATGAGTCCGTGCTGGATGCAGAACGCCTCTTCCAGATGTACCTTGAGACCGTTGGGCGCAATGCCACCCTCATTCTCAACTGTCCGCCCGACAACACCGGTCACTTGCCCTCCGCCACAGTGAACAGACTCAAGGAAATGGGTGAAATGATGCAGACACGCTTCAAGACCGACCTTGCGAAGACTGCCACCGTCGAGGTGAGCGAAACGCGCAAGGCAGGCGCAGGTCGCAACTATTCAGCCGGCAACCTTACCGACGGAAACAAAGACACCTACTGGGCGACCGATGACGGGATCACATCCGCCACCATCACGTTCACATGGCCTGCGGAACAGACCGTCCGCTACCTGCAGATGCAGGAATACATAAAGCTTGGACAGCGCATCAAGAACTGGACGGTGGAATACACCGCCGACGGTACGACATGGACCCGTCTGGCACCGTCAGTGCAGACCACCACCGTTGGCTATAAGCGTATTCTGCCACTCAACGGGAGCACCTCCAACAGCTATGGCAAAGGCTACAAGGCCAAAGGTCTGCGGATAACGATTTCAGACAGCCGTGCCTGTCCGCTCCTCTCCAACATAAGCATCTACTAACCACCCTTTAACGCAACACCGATACACTATGAAACACATATTTTTCATTGCGTCGGCATGGATAGTACTTGCCGCAAACGCACAAACCATAACTTTTGACACTGAAGACTACAAGTCCGTAGGAGTATACGACACCTGGGGACAAAGCCCGTTCCGCACTGGTGCTCTTGAGGGCAACGCCCAAGTCATCGCCAATCATCTCAACCAGGTGGATCCTGTTTTGGAGGAAGCTCCCAACCCAACCTCCAACATCGCCGGACTGCAGCGCAGCCGTTACGGCAGCAACACATTCGGACTGCGCATAGACCTGAAAGAGCCGTTCCGCTTAACCAAGGAAGTGCGCTACGTGCATTTCCTTGTCTACAAGCCTGTGGAGAGCCGTGTGCTCATCTGCGGTCTCGGCAAACGCACCGAAGACGCGTGGAGCTGGCAGGATGGCTCGTGCGAGCAGTTCAAGGTGGCCACGGAATCCAAGGTGGCTGCAAACACGTGGGTTGACGTGGTCTTGCCCATCAACGGATTCAGCTATGCCGATGCTGACAAAGGCGGTATTGACATCAGCACTCTTGTGATCTGTCCCGACCTCCGCACACCCGCGTACGGCGAGGAGGATTTCGCCTGCTACATAGACCAGATAGAAATCAACGACAACCCCAAGCCACGCTTCACCACCGAGCTGTACGCTGTAAGTTTCGACAAGGATCTGAAGCAATCACGCACTGACCGCTATGTTACCGCCATCGGGCTTGATGCCCAGGAGAGGACAGGCTTCGTCACCACCGTATACAAAGACCAGCTTAACGACGCTTTCAGCGCCACGGCCGGACAGACGGTCACCCCAAAGTTCAAGTACAACGGCGCCTTTATGTCCGGGTATGTCTATGTGGACTGGAACAACGACGGGAAGTTCACTTACGACATTCTCGCCAACGGCCAGCCCGCAGACGGCAGCGAGATTGTCAGCTACTCGGCCTACAATCCCTACAAGGACACAGGCACCGGCACAGACGCTTGGCTCAAGAGCGACGGCAGCACCGCTGCCAACGGCAACACTGTCAACAGTGCCATGCCTTCGTTTACCGTACCAGCCACCACGGCCTGTGGCTTCTACCGTATGCGCTATAAAATTGACTGGAACTGCATTGATCCTGCCGGCAACTCAAACAGCAACAATCTCCTGCCCAACAACGGCGGGACAATCATAGACCGCATTCTTGACATACATTCCGACAACATCCATGTAACGGAAGGATCGCTCAACGGACAAATTCTCACAGTTGACGGCAAGCCGCTGGACAATGTCTACGCCGACTACGGAAAAGACTTCACCATCAAGATTGACCCCTACCCCGGCTTCAGCCACAATGGCGTGGTCATACGCTCGGGCTATAACACCAGTGCCGCCAACCAGTATGATGACAGGGGCAATCCCCTTTACATCGTCAACAGTTTCCCGTATTCAAGTTTTGACGAAAACGGTTTGCTGACAATCCCGGCCAAAATGATGATAGGCGGCGAGGTACACATTGAGGGGCAGTTTATAGAAGCCCTCAAAACCCCCTATACAGTGGAGGTTACAGGCGCGCCGCAGGACAGCAAGGGAGGCGTGACATTCAAGGGCGCTTCATACTACGACGGCGACAACATAACCACCGACCACGTCATTGAAAATACAGATGCCGTAACCCCCATCGGGATAGACGGCTACAACGCTTGGGTCACCGTCTTTGATACCCCCTTGAATATCGTTGTAGAGTACCGCGCCAAACCGGTATCGGGCGACACCATTGTCGCCCTTTCGCAACTGGCCAACAACAAAGCCTACCTGATATCCTCTATCACTGGCGAAGGCACACTGGTATACAACGCTGACGTGAGTACGGACTATGTGAGCATAAAGGCCAGCAACGGATGCGTGCAGGGCATTGCCAATACGGCTTATCAGAAAGAGGTAGACCCTTACAGCCTCAATGACTCATGGCAAATACTGAAAAAAAACAACCAGTATTTTCTCTACAATTCTGGTGCCAAGGCTTTTGTCACCCTGTCTGGCCGCGACTATGTTTTCACTGAAGAGGAGACTGCACTCAAGCAGATACGCGTCAACAAGGCAAGCGAGACCACCACGGTCAACGGCACATCCCTCTCGCTCAAGCGTTCTTTCAGTTTTCTTGGCAACAACGGCGATAACACCCACTATGCGTGCATCTGCACCGGAGACTCTCCGCAAGCCCTGCGCAACTGGACTTACAACGACCACGGCTCCGTGTTCTACATCATCGAGAACCCGAATGTTGAAGTAACAGATATCTTCAATGCTGTCGGGATTGAAGATATTATCAACGATTCAATACAGGGACACTGTGAAATCTATGACCTCAACGGAAACCGCCTGCCGGCCATTCCAGAAAAAGGCGTCTACATTATCAATCGCCGCAAATACATGCGAAAATAGGACTCCATTCAGCTTTTCCAGAGCTGTGCCAAAAACAGCATCTCCACCAAAGCGGCGGACGAAAGTACCTTGTTGCGAACAGCCGGACAAATCTTGATGACAAAACCGCACAAACAACCAATCTTGTCCCAAGGTAGGTTGTCGGCAAGCTTGACCCAGCGGTTGGACTTGCTCAACCCTGAGAGGGAATCTTGGAGTTCAAACAGATCGAGACTACGATATTGTGAGTAGTATTTCATGTCGCTTCTGGAATCTTTTAACACTCAAAGGTAGTCATTTTTGGCGAATTATGCAAATTTTACATGGGTTATATTGTTGTGTGTCAGTAAGTTGAATTTAATTAGCAGACCCTACCTTAGCAAAGAGATTCACCTCTTTTACTTCCTATGGCAAATATAACACTTTTCGCTCGAGCAATTGGCAAACTGCCGAAAGAAAAGATAAGGAAAAACATCCGTGAAGAAAAGACTGACAAACACAGCAAGGGCTACGACATCTGGAGTCAGTTCATAAGCATGATGTTCTGCCTGTTCTCGGGCCGTGACTCAGTGCGCGACATCTCCAACGGGCTGAATTCAGCCAACGGCAACTTGAACCACCCGTGAATCTGCCGCGCCCCCTCGAAATCGACAGTAGCATACCGGAACGACAACAGGAGTAATGCCTGTATTCCAGCGCACATATTCTATGCCTTGGTCGCTTATTTCACAGCAGGCGGCGTGGCAACGCACCAAATTCCGTTTTAAAATGCCGTATAATTTATTTAGGACAACTTTAACAGACAACATTAGTTTTTCCACGTAAAATTTGGCGAAGACAAACAAAACTGTTACTTTTGCACTGCAAAACGGAACGAGGTGCTTGGGTGCAAGCATAGTTCCTTTCTTCATGGTGACTATAGTTCAGTTGGTTAGAGCGTCAGATTGTGGTTCTGAATGTCGTGGGTTCGAATCCCACTAGTCACCCCAGGGGCATTGAGGCTTGGGCTTTGATGCCCCTTTATGTTTTCGGAAAAATCTCCGTATATCTTTCCCGACCCGTACGTTCAAAACCATATGGTCAGGGGGTGCAAAGCTTGTTTTGCACCCCCTGACCATATAAAACCGCACTTGTCTCGGAATCTACTTCGGCAACGAGACCTTAAACAGCGAAGACTCAACATGCTGCTCCTTGATAATCTGCTTCAAACTGTTGACCACTTCGGGATATTTGGAAGCCACGTTGGTGTCCTCGTGCAAGTCGGTGGCGAGGTCATAGAGCTCGCTCGCGCCATTGCGGTAGATAAGTTTCCAGTTGCCGGAGCGCACACCAATCTGGTTGGTTTCGTGAAATTCCCAGTAGAGGAAATCGTGCTGCTTCTGTTCCTTGTCGTTGCCCAAAAGTGTGGGTGCGAAAGAGATTCCGTCAAAGCAGTCATCGGCCACTTCAGAATTCAGGTAATCATTCGCTTGGATTCCGAGCAACTCGCAGAAAGTTGGCAGTATGTCGTAGAAGGCCAGCTGGTGATCGTTAATGCTGCCCGACGGCACGTGTCCGGGCCACCATGCTATGAACGGTATGCGTATGCCGCCCTCGTTGCACGAGCGCTTCAAGCCCTTGAGCTTTCCGTCGCGTCCGAAGAATGTGGGATCCGCCCCACCCTCCTCATGAGGCCCGTTATCGGACGAGAAGATTACAAGCGTATTCCTGTCAAGCCCTTTTTCCTTGAGTCGCTGCATGATTTCGCCCACATAAGCGTCAAGTCTGGTTATCATTGCGGCAAACTGCGCATGCATGTTCGTGTTGGCGTGGTAGCGGTCGACACCGGCAAACGAGATGTCGTTGCAGAAAGTCTGCTCATAGGCCTGAAGTATGGAGTCGTTTGGCTGATAGAGTTCGGCGTGCGGCAGAGTGTAGGTGAAGAAGCCGTAGAACGGTTTGCCTGCTTCCTGACGATCAAGCCAGTCAAGTGCCTCGCGGTGAATCAAATCGCCGGAGTATTGTGTGCGGTTGGCGTAGTCGGCGTTGGCGGTAGTGTACTTTGTGTTGTCGGTCAGTTCCACGCGGACAGTCTGCGTGTCACCGAGCCTCTTGCTGTAGCGGTTGAGGAAATTGGGATAGTACATATGTGCCATATATTGGCAGATATAGCCATAATATTCGTCAATGCCGCGTTTGTCAGGGGTAGATACGGAGCCCTCATAACCACCAGCCCATTTGCCGAACATGCCGGTAGTATATCCGTTCTTCTTCATGATTTCAGGCAGGATGATATGATTGGCATCATATGGTTCCTGACCGACGCGGTCCGGGTCTTGGCTTTTGCCGTAGGTTATGTTCGGACGGTTCTTCCAATACTCGAGGTTGCCGCGCACATGGGTATGCCCCGTGTGCTGACCGGTCATGATGGTAGCACGCGATGGCGCGCTGACAGGGCTTCCGGCATAGGCTTGAGTGAAGCGCATGCCTTCCGAAGCGAGTCGGTCAATATTGGGAGTCTTGATGTAAGGTTGTCCGTAGCAGGCGAGGTCACCGTAACCCATATCGTCACAGAGTATGAATATGATGTTCGGTTTCTCGGTTGTTGCTTCTTGCGCCAATGCTGCAAGCGGGGTCAGGGCTGCTGTAGTAAGGAGATATTTCTTCATGGGTAGCTGGTTTGGGAAAAGGGTCGTTGTGTGAAAGTTGTATACCTGTTGCCGTTGAACGGCTGTCGCATCAGCAGGTCTTGCCAAAACTGGATTTGGGCATCATTTCAGTTTTTTCCTGCCGTGTTGTATATAAACGCCACGATGGCTGTCAAGGTCTATACGTTGGCCAGCAAGGTTGTAGGCGCGTTGGTCGGCAGAGCTTACAGGCGAGGAGGCGGAGACAGGGTTGACTCCCGTCGCGGTGTCTGTATTTGGAGTGAAAAGAGCGGTGATTTCCACACTTTGTGTCAAGGGGAACTCATAGGAACTCTTGGTGGACACAGTCACTCCGTCAATTACCCAACCCTTGAAGTACGCATTGCCGCGCGGGGTAGCCTCAAGTTTCACGGTGGTGCCGCGTTCGACCGTGACGGTGGTGCGGCCTTTGGTGTCGGCAACTGTGCCGCTTGAAGGTTCAAGGAACGTGGCGGTTCCACGCAGGGTATCGCAGGAGCTGACGGTCAGAGTACGCTGCGCCGCATCAGCCTTGGCGACGGTAGTCATGAGTTCATAGAGAAATCCGTTTACGTCTTCTTCAGCACCGTCCGTGCCATTGTCCGTCAAACGTATGCGTATGTGCGCATTGCCGAGTTTCGCCGTGTCCGGAACGTTGAAAGTGAAGTTCCCCGTAGCTTCCGTGCCGAGGGACTGCATTGTTTCGAATATGCCATCAGCATCCCAGTCAAAATAGGCAAGGACTTTATAGTTCCCGTCCATGCTCTTTGCCGTATAGCTCAGGCTGGCTGTCGCGCCGGGTATGAGTGTAGCCCGGTCACTGCGGACGAGGTTATAGTAGCCCGTAGGACGGGTTTTGGCAGTGTAGTCCACTTCATCGGCCACGGCCTCTCCTTCAAGCTTGAGCTCGGTCAGATAGGCAAGTCCGCTGTTGCCGCAAGGCAGGTTATAGACTCCGAGTTCGCGCGAATACCGAC
>CAVHBF010000013.1:11255-24399 GCA_963634195.1 Bacteroides thetaiotaomicron
TTGGGATCTGGCTCTTCGTAGTCGTAGGTTGTCTCGTGGAATTCCCAATAGGAGTTTCCGCGGTTGTAGCGTACGGAGTAGGCGACAACCTTGCCTGAGCTGGCTTCATAGTTGAGTCCGAGGGTGTTGTCGGCTTGCGTGTCGATGGTCTGGTCTGTACTGCAGATATAATAGTATCCGGTAAAACTTGACGTGGAGTTTGCCTTGACCTCCAGTTCTACGGGGTCTGTGCCGGTTGTTATCTGCTGCGTTTTCCCGTTTTGTGCGGGCAGTGCAGTCGACTGTATGTAGCGGCCGGATGCAACGTTCTGTATATAATAGCGGTCAGGAGTAGAGGTGGGAATGAATTTCCAGTACTGTTTCTGCACATTGTTGGCAGGACCGGCAACCAGACCACCAGCAGCTTCGTAGATATATGCGTTGGTGTTGGTGTTGCGGTTGATAAGATAGACCTTGCCGACTTCTGGCTGGTCGGACTTCTGCGCGGCGATAGGCAGGACTGCTATGGCTGCCAGAACGCAGACGGCAGTTCGCAGGCTTTTGTAGAGTTTCATGGACTATATGTATTAGATGAATGGAGAGTCTTCAAGGCAAAGACAGAAAAATTCTTGTTTTCGTTCCGGATTCCCTGACTTGCTGCAACTTGTTGCTACACGACAGGGGTAAAGGTCGCTCGTATTGATTTCGCAAAAATACAAATAAAATCAGAAAAGCCGTACCTTTCGGCAACTTTTTTCATGCAGCGTGATTTCCATAAAACCGTTCAGCCTTGTTTTCGAACACCAATATGCAGGATGAGAACACGGAGTTCTTCCGTAGGATGCAGTTTTGCCTGTAACTGTTGGCGTATTAGAACTGTTCGCGGAAGAAATCGAGGGCTTCAAATATTTCATCGTGCGACGCTGTCTGGTCAAGCCTTATGTCGCCAATATCGCCGAGCAGAGTGAAGTTGATGAAACCGCGTGTGTTTTTCTTGTCATGCTTCATCAGCCCATAGAGTTTTTCATAGTCGTTGCAGCTGAAATCCATTGTGCCGTAATTCTCACGTATGAAAGCAACCGTCTGCCGCATCTTCTCCTTCGGGAATCCGGCCTTCACCACACTCAGGTACAGCTCGCACACGATGCCCCATGCCACAGCATAGCCATGGAGTACGGGACGGCCGGATGCCAGAGCGAAACTTTCGAAAGCATGGCCTGCCGTGTGTCCCACGTTGAGTGCCTTGCGTAATCCTTTTTCGCAGGGGTCCTGCAGCACGATGCGCTCTTTCACAAGAATATTCTTCTTCAGAATCTCCCCGAGCCTCACCAAGTCCGGGCTGTGCAGGTCAAAACCAACAAGTTCCGCCCAGTCAGACGTGCTGCTTATCAGCCCGTGCTTGAGCATCTCGGCGTAGCCCGAGCGGACATTGCATCCATCGAGTGTAGCAAGGAAACCGGTATCCACAACCACGTGCAGCGCATCGCTGAACACACCTACTTCGTTTTTAAGACCGTTGAAGTTGATGCCCGTCTTGCCGCCCACCGATGCATCAGCCATGGCCAGCAGCGTCGTGGGGACATTGACAAACCTTATGCCGCGTTTGAACGTTGATGCCGCAAAACCACCCAAATCCGTCACCATGCCCCCGCCCACATTGACGAGGAGCGAACGACGGCTGCCGCCGCCATCGCCCAGAGCTTTCCATACCAGAGCCAGCGAATCCACGTTTTTGCACGCGTCGGTAGTGCCGATGGTGATGACCGGAGCATCATCCAGCTCTGCGCAGCCGTGCAACCGATCGAGGCAAAGCCGCCGCGTAGTTTCATCGGCGAGCACGAAGACCTTGTCACAGTCCGTTTCATTCAAAATCACGGAAAGCCGCCCGGCGGCATCGTCAGTAAACGATATCGGTTGTCCTGCTGTATTCATTTGTCCTCGATGTTGTATTCTTCACCCTCCACTATGCCGCCGAGCTGCGCACGCAGTTCCACCAGCCTTGCCCTGATGTCCTTCAGTGTGTCGAGAGCCTCATTCCGGCGGTAAGCCCCGTCCTTGTTGCGCTTCAACACCTCGCGTGCCGCCGACAGCTTCATACCGCGCCGTTTCACCAGATCGTGGATAACGCCCACAAGTCTGATGTCTTCCTTGGTATACTGGCGCACACCGCGTCCAGCCCTCTTGGGCGACAGTTGGGGAAACTCGGTTTCCCAAAACCGCAGCAGCGATTCGTTGACACCGTAAGTCTCCGCTACCTCCTGTATGGAGTAATACTTTTTCAAGTCCTTGTTTGTGTTGAGAGCCATGTCGTTATGGTTTTCTGGCAAAAGACGGCATTTCCGCCAAACCGTGCGGATTTCTGTCCTTAGGAATTGCAAATGTAACGATTTGTTGCTAATTTTGTGCTCAAATTCAAAAAAAGACAGCAATGATGACAGCAAAAGAGACCCGAGAGTCTTTCAAGAAATTCTTTGAATCAAAGGGACACCTCATAGTCCCGTCTGCACCCATGGTGGTGAAAGATGACCCCACGCTCATGTTCACCAATGCGGGAATGAACCAATTCAAGGACATCATACTCGGCAACGCCAAGCCCAAGAGCCGTCGTCAGGCCGACTCGCAAAAGTGCCTGCGTGTCAGCGGGAAGCACAACGATCTTGAGGAGGTGGGACACGACACATATCACCACACCATGTTTGAGATGCTTGGCAACTGGAGCTTCGGCGACTACTTCAAGAAAGAGGCCATAGCGTGGGCATGGGAATACCTCGTGACAGTGCTCAAGCTTGACCCCGCCAGCCTCTATGCCACCGTCTTTGAAGGCTCGCCCGAGGAAGGACTTGAGCGCGATGATGAAGCTGCCGCATACTGGGAACAGTTTCTGCCCAAAGACCATATAATAAACGGCAACAAACACGACAACTTCTGGGAGATGGGCGACACCGGCCCGTGCGGTCCGTGCTCCGAGATACACATAGACCTGCGCCCGGCAGACGAGAAAGCCGCCGTTCCGGGAGCTTCGCTCGTCAACAAGGACAACCCGCAGGTGATAGAAATATGGAACATTGTGTTCATGCAGTACAGCCGCAAGGCCGACCGTTCCCTTGAGCCGCTTCCGGCAAAGGTGATAGACACCGGCATGGGCTTTGAACGTCTGTGTATGGCTCTCCAGGGCAAACGCAGCAACTACGATACAGATGTGTTCCAACCGCTCATCAAGGCCATCAGCCAGCTTTCCGGCGAGACCTACGGAAAGGACGGGAAGAAAGACGTGGCCATGCGCGTCGTGGCCGACCACGTCAGGGCGATAGCCTTCTCCATAGCCGATGGACAACTGCCCGGCAACGCCAAGGCGGGATATGTGATACGCCGCATTCTGCGCCGGGCCGTGCGTTATGGCTACACTTTCCTTGGCTTCAAGGAGGCATTCATGTACAAGCTGCTGCCTACCCTCATAGCGGAGATGGGCGATGCCTACCCGGAACTCGTAGCACAGAAGACGCTCATCGGCAAGGTGATGCAGGAAGAGGAGGACTCTTTCCTGCGCACTCTCGCCACAGGCATCAGCCTCCTCGACAGTGTCATCAGGGAGACGAAGAAACAGGGCAAGACGGTCATTGACGGCGTACAGGCTTTCACCCTCTTCGACACTTTCGGCTTTCCCCTTGACCTCACGGAGCTGATTTGCCATGAACACGGGCTGGAAGTTGACACCGAAGCTTTCAACCGGGAGATGCAGAAACAGAAGGAACGCGCCCGCAACGCCGCCGCTACGGAAACTACAGACTGGGTGGTGCTGGCTTCTGGCGAGACGCAGACCCATTACCTTGACTGTACCGAACACGCCTGCCGTATTCTGAAATACCGCCGTGTGGTACAGAAGAAGAAAGCCTACTACGAACTGGTACTCGACCACACGCCGTTCTACGCCGAAATGGGTGGACAGGTGGGCGACACCGGCGTACTGGCAGGCGTGGGACAGGAAGTGAAAATCTTCGATGTGAAACGCGAAAACAACCTGCCGGTACACCTCACGCTGGAATTGCCGGAAGACCCCAATGCGGAATTCACGGCACGCGTTGACACGGAACGCCGCCATGCCTCGGAAGCCAATCACTCGTGCACACACCTGCTCGACCAGGCTCTCCGTGAGGTTCTCGGCAGCCATGTGGAACAGAAAGGTTCTTTGGTAACCCCCGACAGCCTCCGGTTCGACTTCAGCCATTTCCAGAAAGTCTCGCGCGAGGAACTGCGCAAGGTGGAGCGGCTCGTCAACGAACGCATACGTCAGGACATCCCCATTCAGGATCACAGGGACATTCCTGTTGACGAAGCAAGAAAGATGGGTGCCGTAGCTCTCTTCGGTGAGAAGTACGGCGACAGGGTACGCGTGGTACAGTTCGGTGACAGTATAGAGTTCTGCGGCGGATGCCACGTGAAGTCCACCGGCCGCATAGGAATCGTGCGAATCGTGTCAGAAAGCAGCGTTGCGGCGGGAGTGCGCCGTATAGAGGCCATCACCGGCAAAGCTGCCGAAGAGAGCGTATACCGCATGGAAGAGATAATCGACGGTCTGCGCGAGCTGCTTGGACAGAAAGACATCAAGGCGGCCATAGAGAAGACAATAGCTGAAAACGCAAGTCTGCACAAGCAGGTGGAGGACGCACAAAAAGAGATGGCACAGAAGCTGCGCGACAAGATAATCAAGGAAGCCTATGTCAATGCCGATGGCATACGTGTTGTCAGACAGGTGTTCGTGACCGACATCCCTGCAAATACCGTCAAGGACATGGCCTTCCAAATCATCAACGCCATTCCAGACAAGACGCTGTGCGTTCTGGGAAGCAAGTTCGACGACAAGCCTCTCATCACAGTCATCATAAGCAAGGACCTCATTGAGAACCGCAACCTCAATGCGGGGAATCTCGTGCGCGAGGCCGCCAAACTCATAAAGGGTGGAGGAGGAGGCGCAGCCCACTTTGCCACGGCCGGCGGCAAGGATACCACAGGCATTGATGCCGCCGTAGACAAAGTGGTGGAGCTGGCGGGACTGTAACACGACAAAGACAAGAAAACGATGGACAGATACATACACCGCGGCGACATCGCTTTCGCACTGCTGCTGGCGTTTTTCCTGACATGGTACAACGTGCTGGGGACGGCGCAGCGCACAGGCTTCACGACTCTTGAAGTCGCCCGTCTGGCGGTGGGGTTCGCCGTGGTGGCGGTACTGCTTGAGACGGTCTTCGCCCTGATATGCTATCTCAGAAAAAAACCGCTGTTCGGCAGAAGGAAGTCCGCGTTTTTCTCGTGGAAGAGAATCCTGCCCGTCTCCGTGCTGGTTTCGGGACTGGGTACTGTATTCTACTACATCTACCTGCCCTCGCCTCTTGGCTCTGCGGCAACGCTGCTGCTTGGCGCAGGCTTCGTGACAGGCATTCTGCTGACTATGCTCTATTTCTACAGCCTTGTAGAAAGGAAATGATAGCCGACACTTTTCTGGCAAACATACGCAAATCGCTCCCTTTCGGGCTTACTCAAGCCCAGGAGGAGGCGGTGAGGCGGCTGTGCGTCTTCATCTTCGCCTCCCGGCCGTACTCCGCCTACGTACTGCGGGGCTATGCCGGTACGGGCAAGACCACCGTCACCGCAGCTGTCATAAGGCAGCTGCACAAATTAGGGCGCGAAACGGTACTTCTGGCCCCAACTGGACGCGCGGCAAAAGTTCTGTCGCAACACTCCGGTTTCCCGGCATTCACCATACACAAGGAAATATACCGGCAGAAGCAGGCGGGCGACCTTGACTCCGCCTTTGACCTTGATATCAACAGACACAGGAATGCCGTGTTCTTTGTGGACGAGGCATCCATGATATCAAACGCTCCCGACAACCTGTCTCCCTTCGGATCCGGGCGCATACTGGAAGATCTCGTCACCTACGTCTACGGCGGTGTGGGTTGTTGTCTCGTATTCATAGGCGACAACGCCCAGCTTCCCCCGGTAGGTGAGGATGAAAGCCCCGCTCTGTCAGTCGCACGCCTCAAATCAATGGGGCTTGAAGCCACCGGTTTCCAACTCGCCACCGTCATGCGCCAAACCGCACGGAGCGGCATTCTCCACAACGCCACGGCCATACGCCACAGCATAGCGGCAGGCGATACCGCCACACCGCCCTCAGTAAGTTTCTCGCCGTTCAGCGACATATGCAACGTTATCGGCGGCGAACTCATCGAAAGCCTTGAAAGCGACTATAGCCGATACGGTACGGAAGAGGTGGTTGTCATCACACGCTCCAACAAGCAGGCAGTAAGATATAACCTCGGCATACGCAGCATGATATTCGGGCGCGAGGAAACGCTCTCCACCGGCGATGCAGTGATGATTGTACGCAACAACTATTACTGGACGGAGCAATATGCTGCCGGAGTTAAGGAAAGAGAAGGGGATGAAGCAGCACCGCCTGTCAACTTCCTGGCCAACGGCGACATAGCGCTCGTCACACATATCGGCAACCATACCGAACTTTACGGACTCCACTTTGCCGATGTCACGCTAAGGTTTCCTGACTACAGCGACTTCGAGATGGACGTGAGAGTACTGCTTGACACGCTGACATCCGAAAGCCCGTCGCTGACCAGAGAGCAGAGCGAAGCTCTCTACCGCGGGGTCATGGAAGACTATTCGGACATAACCAACAAGAAAGAACGCGTCAGGAAGATACGCCTTGATCCAAACTTCAATGCCGTGCAGATAAAGTATGCCTATGCCGTCACCTGCCACAAGGCACAGGGCGGGCAGTGGAGCTGCGTCTACCTCGACCAGGGGTGGCTGCCGCCCGACAGCATCAACCTCTCCTACTACCGCTGGCTCTATACCGCTTTCACCAGGGCCACCAGACAGCTGAGCCTCGTCAACTGGCCCGAGCGGCAATCCGGCTGAAAAGCCATATCCCACACACGCAGAGAGCCTCTTGTTGCATATGGAGACGGGCTGTCAGAAAGGCCGGATTTTTCCCTACTGCATTTTAAGCCGGTCTGCTCCGCATTTTGTGCGGGAAAAAGACTATCTTTGTGCTCCATAAACTGCGGCCCACAACATACGGCACACCAAGCGACTGCCTTATGAACACAAGAAACACCATCTGGAAGACACTGCAGGTAATCCTGCCCTTTGTACTGAGCGGTGGAATCCTCTACTGGATGTACCGCAACTCTGACCTCGGGCGCATAGGCGATGTGCTCCTGCGCATGAGGTGGGAGTGGATGCTGTTGTCGTTTATTCCGGGCATACTGGCACAGGTGTTCAGGGCTTTGCGCTGGCAGCAGTCGCTCACTCCCATCGGCGAACGCTGCCGCACGCATATGGCCATCTGTGCCATCTACATCAGCTATACCGCCAGCCTCGTGATACCCCGTATCGGGGAGTTTCTGCGCTGCGGCGTGCTTGCCCGCAAGGACAGAGTGTCGTTTGCCAAGTCACTCGGCACTGTGGTGACGGAACGTGCTGTCGACGTGCTGATCATGGTACTGCTGTGTGCGGCCGTGATTGCATACCAGTGGAGGCAGTTCTCCGACTTCTTCGCTCTGACAGGGGTCAGCATCAGCACTACCCTATCGCGTTTCACCAGTACGGGTGTCTGGGTGTCGGCACTTTGTACGGGCGGTATACTGTCGCTGTTTTTCGTGCTTGCCCGCAGGCTGTCAATCATGCGCAAGGTCAAATACATGATGCGTGGACTGCTCATGGGGATTATGTCGGTAAGGAAAGTGCGCAACCTGCCCCTCTACGTATTCTATTCGGTAGCAATATGGATCTGCTACTTCTTCCATTATTACCTGACTTTCTACTGCTTTGATTTCACCTGCGACATAGGGCTGGCGGCAGGACTGGTGTCATTTTGTACTGGAAGCATCGCCGTGATAGTACCCACTCCCAACGGTGCCGGCGCATGGCACTTTGCCGTAAAGACCATACTGGTGCTCTACGGGCTTGGGGCTGACGATGCGCTTGACTTCGCCCTGGTGGTGCACAGTGTCCAGACCCTGCTGCTTGTGGCTCTCGGCATCTACGGCGTTTTCGCCGTGCATTTCACACCTGTACGCAAACAACCGGCCAGATAGCCGGCTTCCGTCATGCAGAAAAACCGACTCCCTTGAAACGGCTCGCCCAAATATCGGTATCGCTCCTGTTGACCTGCACAGTAATGTACTGCCTGTATCGCGACTTCCCGTTTCGGGATATCGGCGACACTTTGGTCTATGACACTGACTGGCTGTGGGTCGTAGCGGGTATGGGAGCGGGCGCAACGGCTCTGTTCTTTCGGACCTCACGATGGAATCTGCTGCTCTGTCCACTGGGAGCAAGATGCGGAATGCGCAATCTTGCAGGAGCGGTGTTCGTGTCGTTTGCCCTTAGCCTGCTCATCCCGCGCATTGGCGAGATTTCAAGGTGTGCCACCCTGCGCAAGACCGACGGGGTGTCCTTTTCCGGTAGTGTAGGCACGGTGGTGGCGGAACGTGTTGCCGATATGCTGACACTGCTTGCACTCATAGGCATTGTCTTTTGCTGGCAGCGGGATTATGTGCGTGCGTTCCTCCCCTCTTCGGTTTCCGCCGCTGTCGGCAACAACCTGATGACCGTTGCTATCATTGGGACTGGCGTGGCGGCAATAGTGGCGTTGTGTGTGTGGAAATTTCGTAAAAACAGGGGATTCATGTCAAAACTCTCCAAATTCAAGGACGGGTTGCTCTCGGTGGGGCACTGCGGGCATCCATGGCTTTTCGCGGGATATTCCATATTGATATGCCTGTTCAACTTGCTGAGCCTATGGCTGATGTTCTACGCATTCCCCTTTACCTCCGGCATTGGTGCCGGACCCGCACTGCTGTCGTTCTGCATGATTGCTTTCGCGATGGTAGTCCCGACCCCCAACGGAGCCGGTCCGTGGCACTATGTGGTAATTACAAGTCTGGTGCTATACGGCGTAGGTAGAACCGATGCCGGCACTTTCGCACTCATTGTGCACTCCTTTCACACGCTTACAATCATACTGCTGGGATTTGTGGGCATGGTCATGCTCCGTAAGCGAAAACCGGCTTTACCGCAACGCCACTTTTCCTGCAACACACATATCAATCGTTGCCATAACAACGTCTGAACAAAGCCTTGGACACTCTTCTCTTTCGTTGGAACAGTTAGCCGCAGCCTCTTTACAATCAGGAAATCTGTCCCCTTTCCACCACAATGCGTTTGCAAAACTGTCCTTGTGGCAGATTCCGTTCCATACGAACCTTTTTGTGCGCCTTGCTGACGCTATGTACAGAAACTTTTTAGTAGCTTTGTAGCGATATAACTCTAATTATACGACAAAGACTATGGACATTACACAACTTTCGCCCAAGGGTATCTGGAAGAATTTCCATGCCCTAACTCAGGTACCGCGCCCGTCAGGACACCTCGAGAAGATACAGGACTTCCTGCTGTCGTGGGCACAGTCGCACGGATTCGAATCTTTCAAGGACAACGCAGGCAACATCATCATGCGCAAAGAAGCCTCGCCAGGCCATGAAGACCGCCCTATGGTCACCATGGAGGCCCACATGGACATGGTGCCGCAGAAAACCGGCGATTCCGCCCACAATTTCCTTACCGATCCCATAGAGACTTACATTGACGGCGACTGGGTAAAAGCCAGAGGCACTACCCTCGGCTCTGACGATGGCATAGGCGTGGCCACAGCCATGGCGGTATTTGAAGACAACTCTCTCCGTCACGGTCCGCTTGAGGCTATCTTCACCGTTGACGAGGAGACCTGTATGTACGGAGTGAACAATCTCCGGCCGGAAACCCTGAAAGGCAAAATTCTCCTCAATCTTGACAACGAAACGGAGGGCGAGTTTGTCATAGGCAGTGCCAGCGGAGTGGATGTGGCCGCAGAACTGGTATACAAGCCCGAATCGGTCCCCGCGGATTCCGCTGCTGTGGAGATTGCCGTCTCGGGACTCAAGGGGGGGCACTCCGGACTTGAAATCAACGAGGGGCGCGCCAACGCCAACAAGCTACTTGCCAACATAGCCAAAGAACTTCTTGGAAAGGGCTGCTCGCTGTCTTCGTGGGAGGGCGGCGATATGCGCAATGCCATACCGAGCCGCGGCAGCATCGTGGTGACAGCTCCTGCCGGCAAGATTGACGACATCAAGACCGCTGCGGCCAAATGGCAGCAGATCTACAGGGCTGAATACCGGGGCATTGAGGACTGTCCCACCGTCACGGTCAGCAGCGTGGAGACTCCAGCAGAAACAATACCCGCAGCTGTGGCTCTCAACATCACCAGAGCAGTACTCGCCACTGCCATAGGACCCTACCGCTTCATTCCGCATATGCCCGGCATAGTGGAAACCTCGTGCAACCTCGGTATCGTCAGGGTGGCTGACGGCAAGGCTGAAGCCGATGTGCTGGTACGAAGTTCGTGCGACTCCAAGCTTGACGAACTGGCCTCCTCAGTGGCGTGCGCTCTGGAACTTGGCGGTTTCACCATAGATTACAAGGGCAAATACCCCGCTTGGCAGCCCGACTTCGACTCTCCGCTCGTGGCCAAGCTTCAGGAAGTATACAGAGAGGTCAACGGCGAAAACTGCACCGTCACGGTGTGCCACGCCGGTCTGGAATGTGGCATCATCAAGACTGTCTATCCAGACATGGACGCAGTGAGTTTCGGCCCTACACTGCGCAGTCCCCACACACCCAACGAGCGCTGCAACATACCGTCAGTGGAGAAATACTACAAGTTTGTGACAACGCTGCTGGAGAGAATCTGAGCGGGCACTGGTTTGTAACAAAAAAGGGGGTGTGTCAAAACTGGCACATCCCCTTTTTTCGTTCCAAACTTGAGTTTATTTCAATTCAAAGCCGACCTTTCCCCTTATGTCTTGGGAAGACGAAGCAACAATGGCCTCAAACTTGCCGGGCTCTGCCACCCATTCGTGTTTTTTGTCGTCAAAGTAGCTGAGGGCATCCTTGCCTATGGTGAAACTGACAGACTTCTCCTCGCCGGGATTCAGAGCAATCTTTTTGAACCCTTTCAGTTCCTTTATTGGACGGGGCAACGAACTTTTCTTGTCGGAGATATACAGCTGGACTATTTCCTTGCCGGCAACCTTGCCTGAATTTCTGACCTTTACGGAGACCGTGATGCTGTCGCTTCCAGAAATGACATTCTTGTCAACCGCAGGTTTTGCATAGTCAAATGTCGTGTAGCTCAAGCCAAAGCCAAAAGCAAACAACGGTTTCACGTCTTTCTGCATATCCGCCCACCTGTAACCGACGAAAATGCCTTCCTTATACTGTTCTTCCTTGTCGTTGTAATCATCCAGCTTGTGTGCAGGAACGTCAGAGAGTTTCTTTGGCCACGTGAACGGCAGCTTGCCGCTCGGAGTGACATCGCCGCTCAGAGCCTGAGCCAGAGAATTTCCTGCCTCGCTGCCCAGATACCAGTCCTGCACAATGACCGGCACGCTGTCCGCCCACGGCATTTCAACGGCGGTTCCAGAAATGTTGACCACAACAAAATTTCTGTTTGCCTTTGCCAGTTCCGTTATGAGGGAATCCTGCTTGTATGGCAGACCGTACTGTTGGCGGTCCACTCCCTCGCAGTCCTGACCGCCGCTTTTGTTCAGCCCGCCTATGAATATTACATAATCTGCGGTCTTTGCCTCCGCAACAGCCTCTGTCACAAGTTCCTTGAATGAACGCTTGTCGGCAAGGTTCTGTCCTGTTGTAACTCCATTGTAGCTTCCTGATATGTCACCGACATAGCCTCTTACCCACTTGACTTCCGCCGTTCCGGCATAGCGGTTTTGCAAGCCTTGCAAAGGGCTGGTCTCACGCTGCACTTTCAGCGAGCTGCTTCCGCCGCCTACAGTCATCATCTTGACGGCATTTTCCCCCACAACAAGGATTTTCTTGCCCTCTGCTTTCAGCGGCAGAATATTGTTATCGTTTTTAAGGAGCACTATGCCCTCTGCGCCAATCTGCCGGGCTGCATCATAATGCTCTTTGCTGTTGATACAGCCAAACGGTCTGTGAGTGTTCAGAGTGGTCAGCATATGCAGGCGCAGCACGCGGCGCACCTTGTCATCAAGGTCGGTCTCTGAATATTTGCCCGATTCTATACCCTCAAGGAAAGGCAACGCCAGATGATAATTGTCATAGCTCTTCTTGGCCCGACCGGACAGGCCGTTCGTCCCCGTGCCAAATTCAAGGTCAAGACCGTTGCGTACTGCCTCGTCGGTATTGTGGGTGCCGCCCCAGTCGCTGACAACGGCCCCTTTCCAACCCCACTCGCCCTTGAGTATCTGCTTTAGCGTGCGGTAGTTGTGACCGGCATGCTGCCCGTCTATCCTGTTGTATGCCGCCATCAGAGTCCAGCTGTCTCCATCAAGGACAGCCATTTTGAACGCCGGCAGATATATCTCATACAAAGCCCTGTCGCCGACATGCACGTCAACGCTGTGGCGGGCACGTTCCTGATTGTTGAGACAGAAGTGCTTTACGCAGGTTGCTACACCGTTGCTCTGAACACCCTTTACATACTGAACCGCCATCTTGCCGCTCAGATAAGGGTCTTCACCCATATATTCAAAGTTCCTGCCACAGAGTGGTGTCCTAAAAATATTGACACCGGGACCGAGAAGAACATCTTTTTTCCTGTAGCGCGCCTCTTCGCCGATACTGACCCCATACAGACGCGCCAGTTCTTCGTTCCATGTAGATGCCAGACACGTCAAGGCAGGAAAGGCCACTATGGAATCGTTTGTCCACCCGGCCTGGTCCCATTCGTCCCACTTCACTTCCGGACGGATTCCGTGGGGACCGTCCGTACACCACAGTTCCGGAACGCCAAGGCGAGGAACACCAGGGGAACTGAATTTGCTCTGGGCATGGATAATTGCGATTTTCTCTTCCAGACTCATCCTCCCGAGAAGGTCTTCCACCCGTTGTTCAATAGGCAGGGTCTCGTCTTGGAAAGGAAATTTCTGGGCAAAGCTTGACATTGCCACCACAGAGGAAATGGCAAAACACAACACTCTTAGTCTCATTGCACTTTTCATTTTAAATAACATCTTCTCATTAAACAAAATCTTTTCAAAAAAAAAGAACAACAACC
>CAVHBF010000014.1:0-24278 GCA_963634195.1 Bacteroides thetaiotaomicron
AAGGTGTGGAGGCCGAGGACGGCACTGTTGCCGGCTCCGCCGTCACCCTTGACGGCAAGGCTGCCTCTTCTCTCCAGAAGGGTCAGATCTACATCGTCAACGGCAAGAAGATCAAGTTCTGATTTCTCTCCCCTCTTGCGGGGCCGTAACCTCTGCAAGAAAGGACAACGTTCCGCACGCCACACACCACTGTGGCGTGCGGAATCCTTTTTGCCACACCACACAAAAAGCAGACAAGGTCTTTGTCTGTTTCCGTCTATCCGCTAATTTTGCACTCAAATTGGGGAAAAAGACATAAGAGGATGAAAAACATTTGCTGGAAAGGGCACTCTTCAATGTTGGGTGCCAATGTGCTGTGGGGGCTCATGTCGCCCGTGTCAAAGCTGGTCATGGCCGGCGGAGCCGTCTCTCCTTTCGTGGTGACAGACATGCGCATTGGCGGTGCCATGGTCCTGTTTTGGGTCGGATCTTTGTTCCAAAAACCGGAACACGTCAACCACAAGGACCTTCTTACCCTGTTCTTCGCCTCGTTGTTTGCCATTGTGCTTAACCAGGGGAGTTTCATCTTCGGCGTGAGCCTCAGTTCTCCGGGCGATGCATCGATAATCACCACCAGTATGCCTTTGTGGGCCATGCTGCTGGCGGCCTATATTCTCAAGGAACCGATTACCGGAAGAAAGATTATGGGTATTGCGGCCGGGGCAAGCGGGGCCTTGCTGCTCATCATGGGCAGTCGCCACATAGTGGCGGACTCCCCGTCAGGCAACGCCTATATATGGGGTGACCTGCTGGTATTGTTTGCCCAACTGTGCTACGCCTTCTATATCGTGAGGTACAAGAATTTCGTGAGCAAGTACTCCCTGTTTACCATCATGAAGTGGATGTTTACTTATGCCTTCATTTTCACCTTGCCGTTTTCCGCCGGCGATCTGGTCCACACCGGGTGGGCGGACATGGACTTCACACACGTTGCCGGTCTTGCGTTTATCGTGGTAGGGGGCACTTTTATAAGTTATATGCTCATTGTCGTAGGACAGAAAAACCTCCGTCCTACCGTGGCGGGAATGTACAACTATGTGCAACCCATCGTGGCTTGTGTGGTGGCTGTATGTTGGGGAATGGACTCGTTCAACACAACCAAAATCGTGGCCGTTATCCTTATCTTCGGCGGGGTGTATCTGGTTACCACAAGCAAGAGCCGCAAAGATCTTCAGGAAGAACTTTGCGGCAAAAAAGAGTGACGCGTATATGCGGCCGGCAGACCCGCAAGAACACGACCGTTACAAGCAACCGGAATTATCCGTTTTGCTGTAACGCCATTGCTTTGGTACACCTGTGCAGAACCGTCAGGGCCTCGGGACCCATGTTGAACAAGAGGTCTGCAATGCTCAGGTCAGGCACGAAACCGTGGCGCACGGCAAAGACCTGCCAATAGACAGCGTCCGAAGATTCTCCTTGTTCCGCAAATATGCCATTCAGGATGCTCTGTTTCTTGGGCGTGACCGCGTTGCGCATGTCAACGAAATCACCCTCTTTCTCATAGGATGCGGTCAGGGAAATTTGCGGATGCATATTTATGAGACCGCAAACCAGTTCTTGCAGCCGAAGGTTGTAGTCAAGCAGAAATGTTGTGGGCTTGTCCTCATAGAACGGTCTGAAATCGTCGGCATAGTACTCAAAGAAAGGGCTCTTGTCATAGGCCGACAGCAGAGCCTGCCAGTGCAGATGCCGCCAGTTGCCATGGTCGCTGATTTTGAGGTCGCGTACAGGAATCTTCTCCCCTCTGCTGTGCTCCACAGGAATCGTGAGCGGCATTGTGCCGTTTGCCGTCATTATATTGGCACGGTTGCGGTAGGTCTGCTTAATGTAGTTTTCGTGCTGCTCGACAAGTACCGTGTCGTGAGACATCATCAGGCAGTAGTAGCTGACGGGGGCAAGATAGGCGGTTGAAAGACATACGGAGCTCATTTCCGGCAGAAGAATGAAAACACGCAAAAAAGGCCGGTCACGGAGAGGGCCTTTTTTGCGTGCGTGTCAGTTTGCGAATACTCAGATTGCGTTTAGTTCAATGCAGTCAATGTCTGGTGCCCAGGTGTCCTGTTGCCCAAGTCTGATTGAGTTCATGCCCTTGTTGAGCTTTATGCGGAAAGTCTTGCTGCTGACACTCTCCCAGTTCTTGCCTGCAAGCTTTTCCATATGCGGCGTTTCGCCATTGACGGATATCGCCAGTGGGCGTTCCTCGCCACAGATATACTTGACGGTAAGCTCGTACTCTCCGCCGTTTTTGGAATATACCTGTTTCCATTCCATATAGTTGTCCTTGTTGTTGCCAAGGTCGTTGACCACAACACCGTTTGACGCGCCTTCTCTCGGCACATAGTTGGCGGTACGGGCATCCGTAAGCTCCTGATAGCATTTCATCCAAGCCTGCTCGGCCTCATATTTCCTTGGTTCGCAGCGGCTGTCACCGGTAGCGACAAACACTTGTGACCCGTGTGCCGGAACTGTAACCTTGAAACTTCCGCTTACGGAAGCGGCGAACGGCTTGTGGTTGACGATGTCGCGCAAAGCTATGTTGCCGTCATATCCGATATTCGCCACACTCACCTCAATGGTCTGTTCCCGGTCTGAGAGATTGGTGACACACACCGCCCTCTCCTTGCCACGCACTTTCTTGAGGTCTTTGGCAAACACATACACGTCATCTTGACGCTGCACCACGGGTGCCCCAATGCCGAGAACATCCTGGTTGATTGCGATAAGTTCCTTGTTTTTCAGAAGATTGAGTGAGAATTCCGGTATCTGGCTCATGTCGCAGCCTATGAGCAGCGGGCTGCTGAGGATGCACCATACGGCCATGTGGGTAATCTCCTCGTCGGGGGTCAGCGTGCGCCCTATCTCCAGCATGTCCATATCGTTGTAATGCCCGTCGTGGACATACTCCGAAAGATACAGGTTTTCCTTGATAATGGAGCGGACGGATGCCCAAGCGCAGTAGATGTCGCCCGTAGTGCGCCATGAATCCGCCCAGTCGCTTACCCAAGTGCCGGGATAGGCCCAACGGCAAATGTTGAACACCACGTCTTTTTTCTTCACGTGGTCGCGGATAGCTTGAATGATTTTGGTGTACTGCTCCTTCTCGTCAAGGTTGAGCTGACGCCCGCCGCAATAGTCTACTTTCACGAAATCATAGTCCCATGTGTCAAAAAACAGGATGTTGTCTTCCACTTCATAGCCATAGTAGCCAATGTCCTTGGAACCGCCGCAGGCGTTGGCACCGGCATCGGAATATATGCCGGCCTTCAGCCCCAGCTTGTGGATTTCGTCTGCCACATAGCGCATACCGTGCGGGAAACGGTCTTCGCGTACTCCGAGAGCCTTGGTTTCCTTATTGTGCGGAAGAAAATAACCGTCGTCGATGTTGATGTATTTGTAGCCCGCCTTTGCCAGACCGGTCTTGACCATTGCCTCGGCCTGGCCGAGAATGACCTCCTCGTTGATGTTGAGAGCAAACGTGTTCCACGAACTCCACCCCATTGTGGGCGGACGGAACGCAATCATTGGCAATGATACACACGCGCCGAGCACAAACGCTATAACTGATGATGTTTTCATATCGCTACTGTTTGAATGTTTAATTGTTTCCTGCACAAAGGTAGCAAAAAAAGATAATTTCTCTTGAACCATTAGCCAAAATAAAATTTTTTGCGTACTTTTGCACCGTGTGATTGACCACTGCATACAGTATGTGTGCTTTTTCATACAACGGACTTGTAGCTCAGTTGGTTAGAGCAACAGACTCATAATCTGGAGGTCATAGGTTCAAGCCCTATCTGGTCCACATTAAGAATGAAGCAGTTACGGATTCCGCAACTGCTTTTTTTGTATGGTTGCGTAAACAAGCTGTTTGGATTGGGGCATGTTTAGGTTCAGTAGAAATTTAGCGGGGATAAGCGTATAGGTTTGCTATGCGGAAAAGAACGCCATTCTTTCCTTTGTGCCGAACCGGTCTGCATATGGCAACTCCGCAGAGCCTCATGGGCGTTTAAAATGCTGACGCGGCAAAATTTTTGCTTGTTCTGGCAAAAAATCTGCTTGTTCTCCCCGATGCGCTTCGCCCGAAACTCTGTTGCGTTTCGGCGGGAACGGACAGCCGTTCCGCCCGGTGTGGAACTCCGTTTCGGGCGGAACGCATCCGTAAGATCAACACTTTTCGCCGTTATCTCAAGCTTTTTTCTTTCCGCACGGGCTTTTTCACACACGACAACAAACGCCCGCAAGTAGCGGGCAAACAAGAAGGGCCGTTCCGTTGGTCTGAGCTTTACCCTGATGGCCGATTTGGGTTTAAAGAAAGGGATACAGAACAGTTTTTCCCTTGGCATACTGATGCCAAGGGAAAAACAAGACACAGAACGCGGACGGAAGACCGGATCACCGTCCAAGCAGGGCTTTTGCCTCCTTGGTAAGGAATGGCAAGGCTTCTTTCACCGCAATGCTGAAAGCTATCGGCCCCACGGCATAAGAGGCAATCTCGTACTGCTGGTACACGAATTTCAGACTGTCGTTTTCAAGCCACGGAGCATGAACCGGCAACGGAACAAGTCCGTCATCGGGCAATATCAGATAGTCGTTGAGCGTGGAGTCCGTTGCCTGGTCAACACCGCTGGCCTTGACACATCCCAACACGTTCTTCCGCAACAGGGGCTGCATATCACGCAGGCTGCCGGAACTGACCGTATTGTCAACAGGGGAGTTCGTTTTCCTGCTGATATTCCTGCGGTAGAACGTGTGTGACCGGTGAGCCCCGCCAAGATAATTGTCTTCGGTGACACTGCAGGTGACGTATGCCGCGTTTGTCTCGTCCACGCCTATTGTTATCCGTTGCGACAGCATTGGCATCATGTGCCCCCGGGCGCAGATTCCTTTTCTCTCATCACGCAGACCCGCCATATAACCCATGACCCCGTTGCCATAGTGGTCAACAAGCTGTTTGCCGCTGTCTACGCTTCCGTCATAGAGCGGGAACTTGCGCACGTCTGCCGCTTCGTCCAAATTGTTGTACGGCAAATACAACAAGGCCAGTTCTCCCGCAATGAACTTTCTGATGCCCATGGCAAGGCTATCACCACCCCGCGGGTAGCCGACAACAATCTTGCACTCAAGGCTGTTGTCCTTTAAGGAGTCATAGACTATGCTGTCCAAGGCGAGACCGCCGACAGAAACGGTATTGCCCCTCTGGCAGGACGGAGTCTGTCTGCATCCCGCCAGACACAACAAAACGACAACCGCGGACATTACCGCAAAATATAATTTATTCATCATACAACATTTTTTTCGTCCTCGCAAATCACTCTCTGTTCTTCAAGGTCTGTCTTTTCCCCGGGACAAGACAACGGGTCCTCCTTGTCACGGCATTGTTCTTTTCCCCTCGCAGTAATCAAGAGCGGTCTGAAGAGCGGGATCCGTTTTGTCTATGAAGAAAGAACGGTAAGTGTCCGTCACCTCCACGTCGGGCTTGATGCCTACACCAACGAATTCCGTTCCGTCATAACAATAATCGTGTTTGGAACAGATGTTTACACAGTAGTCACCAAATATTGTCAGCCGCACGCCATTGCCTGTGCTTCCGCCCGTAGCCCGACCGATAACCGGACCGCGGTGCAAGGAGCGCACCGCAACGCAAAAATCCTCTGCGGCAGAAAACGTGCCGTTGTCCACCAGCAACACTATAGGTTTGAGGTAATGTGCCTTCCCCACGATGGGCCGCATATATCCGCCATCGTTTTTGCAAGGAGGCATCTGCATTCCCCACGACCTGTAGGCCGGGCAATAGACAGGGGAGTCCCAGTTTTGCCGGTGTATGCTGTCATCGGAAAGGTGGCGGACAATATAGTCTGCATTGCCCGAGTTGCCGCCCCCGTTGCCCCTTATGTCTATGATGAGAGCCTTTGTCTTGAGTATTTCCGGATAGATGGTGTCAAACCGGGCTCTCATGCCGAAGTCATTAAAGCTGCATATTTTCAGCAATCCTATGTTGCCGTCAAGAGTCTTAAAGGAAATGTCCGGGTCTTCGGAACAAGGCAGATCCCACGCGATGGACTCCGGGAAACAATCATAGCATACAGTTTTCTTCCCGTCGCCGAACTCCATGGCAAGAGTGTCATGCGTGCGGTCCACTTTCATAAAACCGCCGTAGGCGAGGTACTCCGTCCATTGGGGTGTGGACGATGACAAAAACGGGACGACAAACTTTTCCGTATAGTCCCGGGGAGTCATCCCTCCAAGCCGGGTAACCTCCATGCCGCGGCGTACTCCGGCATCACGGAAAGAGGAGCTCCCCACAAAATCCACATAGATCCTGCCGTTGATCATCTTGGTTGAGAGCGGCAGCTCCCTGAAAGGAGAGCAGTCCACATAGGTATGACCGTCACCGAGTTGCGCCAGCATGCGCTGGGCGATTATGGCGCACTCCTCGTTGCTTTGTGCCTTTTCAACCAGTGGCATTGCAGCAATGAAAAGGCTGTCCCAATTTACGTGAACACGATTGTAATATACGAAATTGCGCTTCACCTCCATCCACAAGTTGCCAAGATGGTAGAGACGCACATACTTTTCCGGAAAACCGGCAAAAGGATCCGGTTTGGGCGGCAGTCCCTTGAAATAAGAACTTGTAGTCCAGTCCCGGGGCACACATATCAATCCGTCGGTTGTAGCCCGAAGAAAGAAGAGCTTGCCGTTTTCAAGTTTTGCACCATAAAACGTGGCGGTTTTGTCGTCATAGGTTGCCACGCCCTTGTCGTCGCTGTTGTTGACAAACATGATTTTGGAGTAGCTGAGAAAAACGGTCTTCATTCTCTTCAGTTCCATCTCGTCCCTACACTCCACGGAAACACGCACACCCCGAGTCCAGCCGTGGGCATCTCCTCTTGACCACTCGTATCCCAAAGGATGCCCGTCGCCAGTATATGCCACAGAGTCTGCCTTTGCCCCGGGCATGTGCAGACAGAGGTTGAACAAACTGTCAAGACGATAGACTCCCGCACGGGAATACGATTCTTGACCGGCTGCCGAAATTTTCGTCGGCAACAAGCTTCCGGCCAGCACAGAGACCGTAAAACAAACTAAAGTTTTTTTCGTTAAAAAAGTCATAGTTTTTTCGTTAAAAAAGACAAGGTCATTTTACAAGCTTCTCAACAGTCTGGCTACAGGAAAGACAGCCCTCCCTACGAAGTGGAGCACGCTTTCTTCAAAATACAATAAAGGACCCTCGCCGTCGACACAAGTTTTTCTTCATTCACCGAAAAAATGTCAACATTCCACACATGGCTGGTGCGTCCGCGGTGCATAAGAGTGGCAACGCCCCTGACAGTATCGCCCTTTGCGGCCGGCGAGACATGATGGCCGCTAACCTGCTGCCCTACCGCTCTCTCCCCGGGCGAAATCTGCGCCAGAGTGCCAAGCCCCGCAAGGGTTTCGGCAAAAGCCAGCGAGGCCCCGCCATGCAGGATCCCGAAAGGCTGGCATGTGCGTTCATCGACAGGCATCAAGCCCTCCACTCGGGCTGTGCCCGCATAGGTATACACGATCCCGAGATTGGCAACCATACTGCCATCACCGGACCGGTTGATTTCGGACAAGTCAACATCCAGTTGTTCGTCTGTGATTTGTTTGGGCATAAAAAGTGTGGTTTTACTGATTTCCAGGGCGAAAGTTACGACTTTTTCCGTAATTTTGCACTAACGTTTGAGCACATTTTGCCCTGTTGCAAACAAAATGAAAAAACTGTACATAGAAACCTATGGATGCCAGATGAACGTGGCCGACAGCGAAACGGTGGCTTCAATAATGAAGATGGCGGGCTATGACACCTGCGACAACGAGGAAGATGCCGATGCCGTGTTCCTCAACACGTGTTCCGTGCGCGACAACGCCGAGCAGAAAATAATCCGTCGGCTCAGCACTCTCAACGCGCGCCGGCGCAACGGGCGCAAATTCATAATAGGCGTGCTGGGGTGCATGGCGGAGCGGACCAAAGACGCTCTCATCAAACACAACAACGTGGATCTCGTGGCAGGACCGGACTCATACATGAAGCTGCCGCACCTGACAGCGGCCGCCGAAGCGGGCGGGAAACCGTCGGACACCGAACTGTCGCTCACTGAAACCTATGCCGGTATCATCCCGCAACGCATAGCGGGAAACCGCATTTCCGGATTCGTGAGCATCACCCGCGGCTGCAACAACTTCTGCCATTACTGCATAGTGCCGTACACGCGCGGCAGGGAACGCAGCCGCGATGTAGACAGCATACTTGACGAGGTGAAAGACCTGCAACAGAAGAATTTCCGCGAAGTGACCCTGCTGGGACAGAACGTGAACTCCTATCTCTGGGACAAGGACGGCAAGACGGTGGGATTTCCGCAGCTGCTGGCCACGGTGGCCGAAGCTGTACCGGAGATGCGCATAAGGTTTACCACCTCGCACCCCAAAGACATGAGCGACGACACCCTGCATACCATTGCCCGAACCCCCAATATCTGCCACCACATACACCTGCCGGTGCAGAGCGGCAGCAACCGCATACTGGGACTGATGAACCGCAAGTACACACGTGAGTGGTATCTTGACCGGGTGGCAGCCATACGGAGGATCATCCCCGACTGTGCGCTGACCACCGACATGTTCTGCGGATACTGCTCGGAAACAGAAGAAGACCACCAGATGTCGCTTGACCTGATGAGGCAATGCCACTATGACTCCGCGTTTCTCTTCAAATACAGCCAACGTCCCGGCACTTTCGCCGCACGCCACTTTGAAGATGACGTTGCCGAAGACACCAAGACACGCCGTCTCAACGAACTGATAGCCCTACAGAACGAGCTTAGCAGAGAGCAAAACGCCAAAGACGTGGGCAAGACCTTCGAAATACTGATTGAGGGGCGCAGCAAACGCTCGGCCGACCAGCTCTTCGGGCGCACCCCACAGAACAAGGTGGTGGTGTTTGACCGCGGCGACCACACGGCAGGACAAACCATACGCGTAACCATCACAGGCTCCACGAGTGCCACGCTGACAGGCAAGGCAGCAAACTAAAAACCCTACAAGAACCGCTGCCGCGAAGTCCTGCCACAACGGCAGCCAGAAAAACCACACAACAATGGCAAAGCAAAAGAAAACAGAACGCACAAGCATGAACACCATCACCGCCTGCATCAGCACCACGCTGATGTTGATTCTGCTGGGGCTGGTGGTGTTTTTCGTAAGCTTTGCACACGAATTTTCGGACAGCCTCAGAGAAAACTTCACCGTTACACTGATGCTTGACGAAGATGTCACACAAAGCCAAGCGTACAGCGTACAGAAACATCTCAAGAGCCTGCCATGTACGCGTTCACTCACCTACGTGTCAAAAGAAAAAGCCCTCAGGGAACAATCGCAGGCCTTGGGTACCGACCCATCGGAATTCCTCGGTTACAACCCCATGCCCGCATCCTTTGAACTGAGGCTGAAAGCCGAATACGCCAACAGCGACTCGCTGAAAAAAATTCTTCCGCCACTGCGCAGCGACTCGCTGATAGTAGATGTCACCGCCCCACAGAACCTCATGGACAGCCTTAACCGGAACATACGCCACATAAGCACCGTGCTGCTCGTTGTAGCAATGCTGCTCACCGTGGTGTCGTTTGTGCTTATCAACAATACCATACGGCTGAGCGTCTATGCACGGCGTCACACAATACGCACAATGAGACTCGTAGGTGCAAGCTATGCTTTCATACGCCGTCCATTCGTCAGCAAAGCACTGCTGATAGGGTTGGTGTCGGCATTGGCAGCTATGGCGGTGATTGCCGCGGGAGCATGCTATCTGGTCAGATACGAGCCCGGGCTTAGGGATTTGGTCACCACACAAGTAGCGGTCAGCACCGCCGGAACCATAATCGTGTGCGGAATGTTGCTGACATGGTTTTCAGCATACGTATCGGTAACACAATACCTGAAAATGACACGCCACCGTATTTTCCGTTCATAGTAACCCCAAACACATCACATTTCCCAACAGATAGAATATGGCACAGACAAACAACACAAAAAAGAGCTTGACAACACAGCGAACAGACAACACGGAAGCCCGGCATGACAAAGGTACGGCTCTGTTGGCTTTCAACAAGACCAACTACATCCTGCTTGCCATAGGCATGGCAATAATAATTTTGGGGTTCATCCTGATGTCTGGCAATTCCTCAACGCCACAGGCCTATGACCCCGAAATCTTCAGCACGATGCACATAAAGATTGCCCCTATGGTCTGCCTGTTCGGATTCCTGTTTATCATAGTCGCCATCCTTTACCACAAAAAAGACAACGCACAAGAGTGCTGACACTCAGCTGTCTATCGTAAAACCCTCTCAGCAAATGGATTCTTTGCACGCACTCATTCTTGGACTCATACAGGGACTTACGGAATACCTCCCCGTGAGCAGCAGCGGACACCTGCAGATAGGCAAAGCCCTGCTTGGCGGTTCGGCAGCCGAGGGCGGACTGACTTTCGATGTCATGGTACACATAGCCACCGTGCTTTCCACAATAGTGATCCTGTGGAAAGAGATTGCATGGATTTTCGCCGGTCTGTTCAAAGCCAGACTTAACGATGAAACACGCTATGTCATCAACATTCTTATTTCCATGATACCCGTGGGCATAGTAGGGCTGTTCTTCAAAGACAGGGTAGAAGCACTCTACGACAACCACGGTCTTGTTGTGACAGGATTTTGCCTGTTGATCACGGCCATACTGCTGACCCTCACACACTTCTACAGACCAAAGGAGAAAGAGCGCATCACCCCTCAGGATGCCTTTACGATAGGTCTGGCGCAAGCTGCAGCTGCAGTGCTGCCGGGGTTGTCTCGCAGCGGCTCAACGATAGCCACGGGCCTGTTGCTGGGCAACAGCCGCAAAAACCTTGCCCAATTCTCTTTTCTCATGGTCATACCGCCAATACTCGGCGAGGCAATTCTGGACAGCAAGGAGCTTCTGGGTGCCGGCACGGGAAGCGAGGCCGAAATTCCGACGATATCGCTGATTGTAGGCTTTCTGGCCGCATTCATATCCGGGTGCTTTGCCTGCAAATGCATGATTGCTCTGGTCAAGAAATGCAAACTCATATATTTCGCTGTCTATTGTGCCGTTGTGGGAGCGGCCGTTCTTGGTTTCCATTTCTTCTCATAAGCAACGGCAATGAACTTCTACACCGGAGAAATCCTTGCTTTTGACAAACCCAAAGAGTGGACTTCATTCGGGCTGGTTGCCCGGGTAAGGTGGATTCTGACACAGAAGCTCGGCACTAAGATAAAGATAGGCCACGCGGGCACTCTTGACCCCCTTGCGACAGGAGTGCTGCTGCTCTGCACCGGCAAGGCGACCAAAAGGATAGAAGAACTGCAAAGCCACACCAAGGAATACATCGCAACGCTCAAGCTGGGAGCCACGACACCCAGCTTCGACATGGAACACCCGGAAGATGCCACCTACCCTATCGAACACATAACGAGGCAAGGGATTGACTCTGTGCTGAAAAGCTTTACCGGCACGATAGAACAGACCCCACCTGCATTTTCCGCCTGCAAAATAAGCGGCGTACGGGCATTCAGTCTGGCACGTAACGGGCAGGAGGTTAAACTGAAACCCAAAACGCTGACCATTGACGAAATCGAAGTGGTACATTACGAGAAACCCATGCTGACCATACGGGTGGAATGCAGCAAAGGGACTTACATCCGCGCTTTGGCACGCGACATCGGGAAAGCACTTGACAGCGGCGCTTATCTTACTGACCTGCGGCGCACACGCATCGGAGATTACCACGTGAGCCAGTGCTTGACCCTTGACCGTTTCCCACAATGGCTTGACTCCATTGAAATAGCCCCTTTGGCATGATTCATGCAGCCGCCGGATTCCAAGAAAAACAAAACACCATAATAGCACACATGAAACTTTCCAATTTTAAGTTCAAGCTTCCCGAAGAGCTCATCGCACAAGAGGCAGATCCTTTCCGCGACGGTTGCCGTATGCTCGTGCTGCACCGCAAAACGGGAAAGACAGAACACAAGATGTTCAGTGACCTCCTTTCGTATTTCAACGAAAACGATGTGTTTGTATTCAACGATACCAAAGTGATGCCCGCCAGACTCTGCGGCAACAAGGAACGCACCGGAGCCCGCATTGAAGTCTTTCTGCGCAGGGAGCTGAACCAAGAAGACAGGCTGTGGGATGTAACCGTAGACCCCGCACGCAAAATCCGCATAGGCAACAAGCTCTATTTCGGCGAAGACGACTCTCTTGTGGCAGAAGTAATAGACAACACCACGAGCCGCGGGCGTACACTGCGGTTTCTCTACGACGGCACGCACGAAGAATTCAAGAAAGACCTTTATGCGCTGGGGGCGGCACCCCTGCCCTCGTATATCAGGCGAGATCCGACCGAGCAAGACCTTGAGGACTTTCAGTGCGTGTTTGCAAAGAACGAGGGAGCCACGACCGCACCGGCAACAGGTATGCATTTTTCGCGCATCACGCTCAAGAAGATGGAAGTCCTCGGCATCTGTCCAGCTTTTTTGACTCTCCACTGCGGACAAAGCAATTTCAGCAAGACAGACGTGGAAGACCTCACCAAACACAAGATGGACTCCGAGGAAATGCACATCAACGAAGAATGCTGCGAACTTGTCAACAAGGCTAAAGACAACAACAGACAAGTGCTTGCCGTTGGCACGACAACACAGCGCGCCATGGAAAGCGCATGCGACACACAGCACCATATCAAGCCCTTTGACGGGTGGTCCAACAAGTTCATCTTTCCGCCGTACAATTTCAACATAGCCACATCCATGCTTGCCAACCTCTACACGCCCGAAAGCACTCTGCTCATGCTTACGGCTGCATTCGGGGGATATGCGCAGACGATGGACGCATATGCAGTTGCCGTGAAGAAAAAATACAAATTCGGGATTTTCGGCGATGTCATGCTGATAGTAGACTAGGACGCACCTGTCGAGAGACAATATGTCACACTCCGTGTACATAGGATTGGGCACCAACCTGTGCAGCGACTCCGACACTGACAGACAACGGCAACTGTGCAACAATCTGGACTGTGCCGTTCGCGCCCTTGAAGAACAGGTCGGCGCACTCGTGAGGCTCTCGTCTTTCATCCGGTCTCTGCCATGGGGTTTCCGCTCGGAAAACACCTTCCTCAATGCCGTGGCTCTGTTCAACACAGAACTGACACCACGGCAGCTGCTCGCCGCCACCCAGAACATTGAGAGAGGAATGGGACGACCAGACAAGAGCCACAACCGCCAATACCAAGACCGGATCATAGACGTAGACATCCTGCTATACGATGATGCGGTACTTTCCTGCCATGACCTGATTATTCCGCATCCACAAATGGAAAAAAGGCTTTTCGTGCTACAGCCCTTGGCCGAAATAGCCCCATCGCTCCGGCATCCTGTCCTGCACAAGACTATCGCCCAGCTGCTGCAAGAACTACAAGCCAAAGATTCCTGAACTTCTGTTTTACGCCACAATACAACCAACAAAATGGTACTAAACTATATTTGGATTTCGTTTTTCTGCGCAGCATTCCTTATCGGGACCGTCAAGCTGTGCTTTTTCGGCGACACCGAAGTGTTCCCCAACATCATGGGGTCGACATTTGACACGGCCAAGACAGCTTTTGAAATCAGCATAGGGCTGACGGGAGTCCTCTCTTTGTGGCTAGGCATCATGAAAATAGGCGAACGGGGCGGGATTGTCAACGCCCTGGCACGAATCCTCAGTCCATTGATGACCAAACTGTTTCCGGACATTCCAAAAAACCATCCGGTGTTTGGCAACATGTTCATGAATATCTCCGCCAATATGCTCGGATTGGACAACGCCGCAACACCCCTCGGACTTAAGACCATGGAAGGGCTGCAGTCCCTCAACACCAAAAAAGACACAGCCACCAATCCGATGATAATGTTTCTTGTGCTGAACACCAGCGGACTGACAATCGTCCCGATATCCATCTTGGTCTACAGAGCGCAGTTGGGGGCATCGCAACCCACAGATGTGTTCCTGCCCATATTGCTCGCCACATTTACCTCTACTGTTGGCGGTATTATCGTGACATCCATATATCAGAGAATCAACCTGTTCAATCGGACTATAATTCTGGCTCTCGGGGGAGCGTGTCTGGTCATAGCCGCAATTGTGTGGGGATTCTCTCATCTCAGCCAGACAACAATGGGATCCGTCACCAACAATTTTGCCAACGTTCTTCTGATGCTGATAGTGATGACTTTTCTGATTTCTGGCATAAGAAAACGCCTGAATGTCTACGACTCCTTCATCGAAGGGGCAAAAGAGGGTTTTCAGACTGCCGTAAGGATTATACCGTATCTTGTAGCCATGCTGGTAGGCATTGGCGTATTCAGGGCCTCCGGCGGAATGGACTGGCTCGTCGCAGGACTTCAGTGGCTGTTTGAATGGACGGGCTTTGCCACCGACTGGATAGGGGCACTGCCCACAGCGATAATGAAGCCCCTCTCGGGCAGCGGAGCCCGCGGCATGATGATAGACACCATGACAACGTGGGGAGCGGATTCCTTTGTGGGACGGCTAAGTTGCATATTCCAAGGATGTACCGACACAACATTCTATATCATCGCCGTTTACTTTGGCGCAGTGGGCGTAAGCAAAACGCGCCATGCCGTGGTATGCGGACTGATAGCAGATTTCATCGGGATAATTGCCGCCATCTTCGTCTGCTATCTGTTCTTCAGACCTTAGGGGTTTTCCCGCACGACAGTAACGGGCAGCAACAGCTCGCACAATCCGGGCAATAGAGAGACCGATTGTTTTTGCAACCTTGACACTCAAATATTTTACAAACTAAAACCGGAGCGGCAAAACAGGATACCGCAACCATGCGCAAAGCTACACTTCAACAGTGCCAGCCTTGGGGACATCAAGAGTTTTCAGTATTTTTGCGCTAAAACAGAAAATCACAAGAAAATGAGCTTACAATGCGGAATCGTAGGACTGCCCAATGTCGGCAAATCCACTCTCTTCAACTGCCTCAGCAACGCAAAAGCGCAGGCCGCCAATTTCCCTTTCTGCACAATTGAACCTAACATAGGCGTTATCACCGTACCTGACGAACGGTTGACAAAACTTGCAGAACTGGTGCATCCCGGCCGCATTGTCCCCACCACGGTTGAAATAGTAGATATCGCAGGACTTGTCAAGGGAGCAAGCAAGGGTGAAGGACTGGGCAACCAATTTCTGGCAAACATCAGGGAAACAGACGCCATTCTCCATGTGCTGAGATGTTTTGACAACGACAACGTAGTGCATGTGGACGGCAGCGTAGACCCCGTCAGAGACAAAGAAATCATTGACACAGAATTGCAGATAAAAGACCTCGAGACTGTGGAGAATCGCATCAAGCGCGTAGAGAAAACGGCACAAGTAGGGGGAGACAAGAACGCAAAGACTGAATATGAAGTCCTGCTGGCATATAAAGACGCTCTCAGCCAAGGCAAATCGGCGCGCAGCGTGACTTTTGAAAGCAAAGAACAGCAGCAGGCCTCAAAAAACCTCTTCCTGCTGACAGCAAAACCCGTACTATACGTTTGCAACGTGGACGAAGAGAGTGCCGCGACCGGCAACAAATACGTTGAGAGGGTAAAACAAGCCGTGGCGAGCGAAAATGCGGAAGTCCTCGTTGTGGCGGCCAAAACAGAAGCCGACATAGCAGAACTTGAGACTTACGAAGAACGCCAGATGTTCCTTGAAGACGCAGGCCTGACGGAGTCCGGTTGCAACAGGCTTGTAAAAGCAGCCTATGCCCTACTTAACCTGCAAACTTTCATCACCGCCGGTGAAATGGAGGTAAAGGCATGGACTTTCCGCAAAGGCTGGAAAGCACCGCAATGCGCGGGAGTGATACACACGGACTTTGAAAAGGGTTTCATTCGGGCCGAAGTCATAAAGTATGACGACTACATAAAATACGGCAGCGAGACCGCTGTGAAAGAGGCAGGAAAACTCGGTATAGAGGGAAAGGACTACACCGTGCAGGACGGTGACATCATGCATTTCAGATTCAACGTATAGTTTAACCCCACATACAAAAATCCCTTTTTCTCATGCTTGCAAGCATTCTTTGGCAACCGGATCCCGTGGCTTTCAGTCTGTTTGGGTTTGACATCAGATGGTATTCGCTCTGTTGGTGTTGCGCACTCGTGGCTGGCTATCTTATAATGGCGCAACTATATAAAAACCAAGGGATTGGCAAGGAGAAATTTGACCCTTTGTTCCTGTATGTCTTTGTCGGGGTTATCATCGGCGCACGTTTGGGGCATTGCCTATTCTATGAACCGGGGTATTACCTCAATCACGTCATGGAAATGCTGCTCCCGATAAAGCGGGACGGTTATGGGGATTGGCATATCGTGGGCTACGAGGGGCTCGCAAGCCATGGAGGGGTTCTCGGCATGACTGTTGCCATCGTAATCTACTGCCGCAAGTTTAAGGTCAATCTCATGAGAGTCCTTGACAACATGGGAATAGTGTCTCCGATTTCTGCCGCATTCATACGCATAGGCAACCTGTTTAACTCCGAAATTGTCGGAAAACCTACAGACGTGTCCTGGGCATTTGTTTTCGCCCACAACGGAGAAACATTTCCCCGACACCCGGCACAACTCTACGAAACGATATGCTATATCATTCTCTTTATGGCAACCGTTGTCATTTACAAGAGATTGCGCAATCGCATCGGCACGGGTTTTTTCTTTGGCCTATGCCTGACCGCAATCTTCAGCCTGCGTATTGTGATTGAGTTCTTCAAGGACAATCAGGTAGGCTTTGAAGACGGCATGATGCTAAATATGGGGCAGCTTCTGAGTATCCCTCTTGTTGCGGTTGGCATATATTGCATGGCCAACGGGAAATGGTGCGCCAAACTGGGCGAACAGAAATAGTCCTATGCGTTTAGACTTTGACATTGTAGTGATTGGCGCAGGACACGCAGGATGCGAGGCGGCACACGCAGCAGCCGTCAGAGGTGCACAGGTGTGTCTTATCACCATGGACATGGAAAAAATCGCCCAAATGAGCTGCAATCCGGCAATAGGAGGAATAGCCAAGGGGCAGATTGTCCGCGAGATAGATGCTCTGGGAGGCATGACCGCACAAATTACAGACCGCTCCTCGATACAGTTTCGAATGCTCAATCTCTCAAAAGGAGCGGCAATGTGGAGTCCGCGTGCCCAATGTGACCGGTTCAGATTCAGTTCCCTTTGGAGAAAAACCCTTGAAAGCACACCCAATCTCACGTTATGGCAAGATCAAGTTGATTCGCTCCAGACAGAAAACAACAGCGTTGCCGGAGTCCATACAATATGGGGACATACATTCAAGGCAACATGCGTTGTCCTGACGGCAGGCACCTTTCTCAACGGGCTGATGCATATCGGGCATACAAGAGTGCCGGGAGGACGTATCTCGGAGCCTTCCTGCCTAAAACTGACCGAATCCATCGCACAACATGGCGTGGCTGTCGGAAGAATGAAAACCGGCACACCGTTAAGGATTAACGCAAGTTCCGTAGATTTCAGCCGATTGACGCAGCAAAACGGCGACACAGGCTTTCACCATTTTTCTTTTGTCACAGGACAGAGGGACTTGCCGCAAATTCCCTGTTGGATCTGCAGCACGAACGAAAAAGCCCATCAGATAATGCGAGATGCTCTTGCCGATTCCCCCCTGTACAATGGGCAAATCAAGAGTATCGGACCAAGATACTGTCCAAGCATTGAAACAAAGCTGCACACATTTCCAGACAAAGACCACCATCCTCTTTTCCTTGAACCCGAGGGGCTTGACACAAACCAAATGTACCTTAACGGATTCTCATCAAGCCTGCCAACCGAGGTTCAGATTGAAGCTCTTCGGGCGATTCCGGGATTTGAAAAAGCAGAGATCTACCGTTCTGGCTATGCCATAGAATACGATTTCTTTGACCCCACAGAGCTTCATCACTCGTTGGAATCAAAGAAAATAGCCAACCTTTATTTTGCAGGGCAAGTCAACGGGACTACAGGCTACGAAGAAGCCGCAGGGCAAGGTCTTGTTGCAGGGATAAACGCCTCGTTGAAATGTGAGGGAAAAGAACCTTTTATAATGAAACGAGACGAAAGCTATATCGGCGTTCTCATTGACGATCTCGTTACAAAAGGAGTAGACGAACCTTACAGGATGTTCACTTCCCGTGCAGAGTTCCGTATCCTGCTCCGTCAAGACAATGCCGACGCAAGGCTTACACCAATGGGGCGCAAACTCGGTTTGATTGGGGAAAACAGATACAGAAGTTTTCAAAACAAGCAAAAACTCATTTCTGACATCATAGACCTCTGCAAAAACTACAACACAAAACCCGGCGAAATAGACGAGAAACTTCTCGTGGCGGGCAGCACCCCCCTGTCAACAACAACAAAACTAAGCACCATTATCAGCAGGCCCGGTGTTACACTAAATGGGATTGCCTCGTCCTTGCCGCCCTTGCGCGAACTGCTTATTCTGGGCGGGGACGGAAAAGAGGAGGCCGCCGAAGCGGCGGAAATTGCCATCAAATATGAAGGGTATATAAAGCGGGAGCAACAAGAGGCACAAAAGATGCGGCGTCTTGAATCCATCCGCATACACGGGGTCTTTGATTACTCGCAGATAAAGCAACTTTCAACAGAAGCCAGACAGAAGCTCACAAAAGTTAACCCGGAAACCCTTGGGCAAGCTTCCAGAATTCCCGGAGTCAGCCCGAGCGACATAAATGTTCTTCTGGTGCTGATGCACAGGTGACCTTCTGTGTTTCACGTGAAACACTCACACAACGATCCTTTGCCAACAATCTGAAAATGACCGCAAAAGAAACCGCATCCCTAAAGGCACGCCTTCGGAACATCGTGGCAAGTCTGCCGGAATGCCCCGGCAGCTACCAATATTACGATGAGCAAGGAGAGGTGATATACGTTGGCAAGGCCAAAAACTTGAAGAAACGGGTTGCAAGCTATTTCCTTGGAGAACAGAATGCCAAGACCGCAATGCTGGTTTCAAAGATTCGCGACATAAAATACATAAGCGTAGCAACAGAGCAAGATGCCCTTTTGCTGGAAAACTCGCTGATAAAAAAATTCCAACCACATTATAACATCTTGCTCAAGGACGACAAAAGCTACCCTTATATTTGCGTAACGAAAGAAGACTTCCCCCGCATTTTGATTACACGCAACAAGCAGAATGGCAAAGGCGAATATTACGGACCTTACAGCTATGCCCCCGCCATGCACAATCTCCTTGAGTTGATGCGAACCCTCTACAAAATCCGAGACTGCAAGACCGTTCTGCAATACGAAAAGGTCAAGAAACACAAATACAAATTGTGTCTAAGCTACCATGTCAAAAAATGTCTGGGGTGTTGTGTTGGCAGGCAAAGCAAAGAAGCATATCAGACAAGCATAAACGAATGCCGACAGATTCTCAGAGGGAAGACAAGAGAGGTCAAAGACCGTCTCAAACAGCAAATGGAAGACCTCTCCTCAGAGCTGCGCTTTGAAGAGGCGGAAGAAGTCAAGAAGAAATACCTTCTTCTCGACCAATATCAAGCAAAAAGCGAAGTGGTAAGCAACACCATAAGCGATGTGGATGTCTTTTCCATAATCTCTGATGAAAAAAGAGGAGTCGTGAACTATCTGCACGTCGTCAACGGGGCCACTGTCATTGCATACAACTTTGAACTTGAAAAGAAACTGGACGAACAAGATGACGTGCTCCTCGCCTATGCCATAATGGAGATGAGAGAGAAATTCAACGTTCGCTACAAGGAACTCATCCTCCCGTTCTCCGTCAATCTGCCGCTGGAGAAAGTCTGTATCACCATTCCGCAAAGGGGAGACAAGAAGACCCTGCTTGACCTGTCTTCAAGAAATGTGCGGCAGTACAAAGTTGACAAACTGAAACGGGCAGAGTATCTGAACCCGGAACAAAAGCAGACTCGACTGATGAGAGAATTGCAAGACAAACTGCATCTACGGAAATTGCCCATGACAATAGACTTGTTTGACAACTCCAACCTTCAGGGGACTGACGCCGTGGCTGGCTGTGTGGTATACAAGCAGATGAGACCGTCAAGAAAAGACTACAGGAAATATACCATCAAGACCGTAAGCGGGCCTGACGACTACGCTTCCATGCAAGAGGTGGCCAGGAGAAGATACGGGAGAATGGTGGAAGAGGATTGCGCCCTACCCGACCTCATTATCACAGACGGCGGCAAAGGTCAAATGGACTGTGTGAGACAGGTCATTGAAGGCGAACTAAATCTGAATATACCGATAGCCGGTCTTGCCAAGAACGACCGCCACAGAACGAACGAGCTGCTCTTTGGCTTCCCCCCGGTAACAGTCGGAATCAAGCAAAGCTCCGAACTATTCAGAATCCTGACACAAATGCAGGATGAGGTACACCGTTACGCCATCAGCTTCCACAAACAAAAAAGGGCGAAAAGGCAGACCTTATCAGAACTAGACTCCATAAAGGGCATCGGCATCAAAACAAGGGAATTGCTGCTAAAGAACTTCAAGTCTGTCAAAAGGATAAAGGAGGCCGATCTCTATGAACTCCAAAGCATTCTGGGGGAAAAAAGAGGAAAGCACCTATGGCTTGCTTTTCATCCGAAGAGCAATGTCGCCAATACGCAACTTGCTGGAAATCAAGCAACAATATAATACTATAGCAATGAGAGTGGTACTGCAGAGAGTTTCAGAGGCATCCGTTACAATAAACGGGGTCGTCAAATCACAAATACGCAAGGGGCTGCTCGTCTTGCTTGGCATAGAGCAGACCGACAGCCAGAAAGACGTTGACTGGCTTGTAAAGAAAGTGCTTTCCCTGCGCATATTTGATGACGAGAAAGGTGTAATGAACAAGTCCATAACCGACATAGGCGGCGATATCATCGTAGTAAGCCAGTTCACACTGATGGCTTCGTACAAAAAAGGGAACAGACCTTCATATATAAAAGCGGCGAAACACGATGTGTCCATTCCCCTCTACAAAATGTTCTGCGCGACCTTGCAGCAAGACTTCGGGAAAGAAATCGGCACCGGAGAGTTCGGTGCCGACATGAAAGTGAGACTGCTCAATGACGGTCCTGTGACAATCTGTATGGACACACACAACAAGGAATAACAAAATGACAATCAAAGAAGCACAACTGGCCGTAGACGCATGGATAAAGACCTATGGCGTACGTTATTTCAACGAACTGACCAACATGGCGTGTCTTACAGAGGAAATTGGAGAACTGGCACGGATAGTCGCCAGAAAATACGGGGAACAGTCTTTTAAGGAGGGAGAAAAACAAGATATGGCCGAAGAAATGGCAGACGTGCTGTGGGTACTGATTTGCCTGGCCAACCAAACAGACGTAGACCTTGAAGCAGCACTTAAGGAATCCATCAGAAAGAAGACGCTCAGAGACAACCTCAGGCACAAAAACAATCCAAAACTAATATAGCAATGAAGCCACACACACACGAATGCAACTGCAGCCACGAAAGCAGCCACCAGAACGACAGCGAATCTCAGAATCCCGAAATGCAATCAAAATACGCTCAGGCATTTTCCAGATTCAACCTCCACCTGCACGATGAAACAGAACAGGAGGAAGCAAAACACCTCATCTCTGCGCACTACGGAGAAAACAACACGACCGAGGTGATGAAATTCCTCTTCAGTACGATAGAACTCACCTCGCTCAAAGTAACCGACAACGAAGAAAGCATCCTTGAGCTCGTTGAGAGAACGAACTCTTTCTGCAACGACAACCCCTCCTTCCCCCACCCTGCCGGCATTTGCGTCTACCCAAGATTCGTAAACCTTGTGAGCAACAGTCTGGAGGTTGAAGGCATGGAAATAAGCACCGTTTGCGGTGGATTTCCGTCAAGCCAAACGTTTCCTGAAATAAAAACCGTGGAAACCGCCCTTGCCATAAAAGATGGAGCTACCGAAATAGACACCGTATTGCCCGTAGGATTCTTCCTTGCCGAGGACTATGACACCGTCTTCAACGAGATAGACGAAATAAAACTCTCCTGCGGCAGAGAGACTCCCCTGAAAGTGATATTGGAAACCGGAGCCCTCCAAACGGCTGTAGCGACAAAAAAAGCGGCAATTCTGGCGATCTACAGCGGAGCCGACTATATCAAGACGTCTACAGGCAAGATAGAACCCGGCGCAACACCTGCGTCCGTATACACAATGTGTCAGACGATAAAAGAATACTACAACATTACAGGCACTAAAATAGGCATAAAAATAGCAGGCGGAGTACGCACCGCAGAAGATGCAGTAAAATACTACACTCTTGTAAAGGAAATTTTGGGAGAAGAATGGTTGAACAACACGTTGTTCCGCATCGGTGCAAGCAGCCTTGCCAACAATCTCCTGTCATACATCACAGGGAAACAGACCAAAGTGTTCTGACCCCAGTCCGACAACCTTTCCCACTCTTTGCAAACACGGCTTGAGGCCTTTCTGGACATAATCTAGTGGGCTTCAAGCCAATTGTCGCCCCAACCGCAATCAGCCTTCAACGGAACTTTCAGCTTGTAGGCATGCTCCATTTCGTTCTTCACTATCCGCTCCACATCATTCCTTTCTTCAGGCAAAACACTGAAATTCAGTTCATCGTGTACTTGAAGTATCATCTTTGACCTGATGCCTTCCGTATTGAATTTGTTGAAGATACGCACCATCGCGACTTTGATAATATCGGAGGCCGAGCCTTGAATCGGGGCGTTGACCGCATTCCGCTCGGCATATCCGCGCACAACCGCATTATGGGAATTGATGTCGGGCACATACCTGCGGCGTTTGAAGACCGTTTCCACATAGCCGTCCACCTTTGCCTTGCTCTTGACAGCTTCAATATAGTCCCTTATATGGGGATATGTTGCAAAATACCCGTCTATCAATTCCTTGGCTTCCGTGCGGCTAATCCCCAGCCGTTGAGCCAACCCAAAAGCCGAAATGCCGTAGATGATACCGAAGTTGGCGGTTTTGGCCTTGCTGCGCTCGGCTGCGGTTACATCGGAAATACCCTTGTGGTATATTTTCGCCGCGGTGGCAGCGTGAATGTCGTGCCCCTCTACAAAAGCCTCTATCATGTTACTGTCGCCGGAAATGTGGGCCATAAGGCGGAGTTCTATCTGTGAATAGTCCGCAGAAAAGAACAGTTGTCCCTCGTCAGGCACAAAAGCCTTGCGTATCTCCCTGCCGTCATCGCCCCTTACAGGAATATTCTGCAGGTTGGGGTTGCTTGACGAAAGCCTCCCGGTGGCGGTAACCGCTTGATTAAAAGAAGAGTGTATATGCCCTGTCAACGGATTGACCAGCTCCGGCAAAGCGTTGACATACGTGCCGAGAAGTTTTTTCATCCCTCTGTATTTCAAGATGTTGTCAACCACGGGACTACTTGCCCTTAAAGCTTCAAGCACCTCCTCGCTTGTAATATACTGTCCGGTCTTTGTCTTCTTGGCATTGGCATCAAGCTTGAGCTTCTCAAACAGCACCTCCCCTACCTGTCTGGGCGAAGAAAGGTTAAAATCCTCACCGCTCAACTCGCGTGCCGCCGCTTCATATTCATTCATTCTGGACGTGAAGATTCTTGAAGTTTCGGATAGCGAGGCGGTATTGATTTTCACGCCGGCACTCTCCATTTCCTCCAATACTTTTGACAACGGCAACTCTACCGTTTCATAATACCGCAAGACCCCGTCACTGCTTGATATCCGTTTTGATTGCATCTTGCTCTGTTTTCCGCCTTGCTCCAAAAATATACCCACTATCAGCAATGCCGCTGCCAAGGAACGTTTCCGCCAAATGAAACAGGTCGTGTTTCAACTCCGGCTGCAAGACATAATGCGCCAACATCGTGTCAAAGACCTTTCCTTTCAACCCGAATCCAGAATTCCTCAATACGTGATATTGAAATTTCAGATTATGGCATATTTTCAGGCTATTCTGGTTTTCAAACAAATCCTTGACGGCAACATACAGTTTGGAGTCCTTTGCCGGTTCTCTCCTGAAATTGAAGAACACGTTCTTTCCGTTGCCCGTGCAAACCGACAGCCCGACCATTTTTGAAGAAATTGCATCAAGAGACGTGC
>CAVHBF010000015.1:0-22507 GCA_963634195.1 Bacteroides thetaiotaomicron
GTACAAGCGCATCCGCTACAAGGGCACGGTGTGCGACCGTTGCGGAGTAGAGGTGACAGAGAAGAAAGTGCGCCGTGAGCGCAGCGGTCACATAAATCTCCAGGTGCCAGTGGCCCACATCTGGTACTTCCGTACGCTTCCGAGCAAGATGAGCTACCTTCTGGGCATCCCGTCCAAGAAACTGGAGTCAATCATATATTATGAGCGTTATGTGGTAATCAACCCCGGTGTATTCGCCCCGAAAGACGAAGAAGACAAGCGCGGAATTGAGGAAGGTGTGCTTCGCAAGCTTGATCTTCTCTCGGAAGACGAGTATCTCGGATTTATGGACAAGCTCCCATCTGACAATGCCCAGCTTGACAATGCCGACCCGGCAAAGTTTGTCGCCAAGATGGGCGCGGAAGCAGTCTACGACCTCCTTTGCAACATAGACCTCGACAAGCTGTCGTTTGAGCTGCGCGACCGTGCCCATACCGACACATCGCAGCAGCGCAAGACCGAGGCGTTGAAACGCCTGCAGGTGGTTGAGGCTTTCCGCTCAAGCAAGGGCATCAACCGTCCCGAGTGGATGGTGATGAAAATCCTTCCTGTCACACCTCCAGACCTGCGTCCGCTCGTGCCGCTTGACGGCGGGCGGTTTGCCACGTCAGATCTCAACGACCTGTACCGCCGGGTACTGATTCGCAACAACCGTTTGCGCAGACTTATAGAAATAAAGGCTCCCGAGGTCATCCTCCGCAACGAGAAGCGCATGTTGCAGGAGGCTGTGGACTGCCTGTTTGACAACTCCCGCAAGAGTTCGTCTGTCAAGAGCGACTCCAACCGCCCCCTGAAATCCCTGAGCGACTCGTTGAAGGGCAAGCAGGGCCGTTTCCGCCAGAATCTGTTGGGCAAGCGTGTGGACTATTCCGCACGTTCCGTGATTGTGGTAGGTCCCGAGCTTAATATGGGCGAGTGCGGTCTGCCGAAGCTCATGGCCGCCGAGCTATACAAACCGTTCATTATCCGCCGTCTCATAGAGCGCGGCGTGGTCAAGACGGTCAAGAGCGCCAAGCGCATAATAGACCGCAAAGACCCTATTGTATGGGACATTCTGGAGTTTGTGATGCGTGGGCATCCCGTATTGCTCAACCGTGCGCCGACACTTCACCGTCTTGGAATCCAGGCTTTCCAGCCCAAGATGATAGAGGGCAAGGCCATTCAGCTCCATCCTCTGGCATGTACGGCGTTCAATGCTGACTTTGACGGCGACCAGATGGCCGTGCATCTCCCACTGAGCAACGAGGCCATAATCGAGGCGCAGACGCTGATGCTCCAGAGCCACAACATTCTGAATCCGGCAAATGGAGCGCCCATTACAGTGCCTTCGCAGGACATGGTGCTTGGACTGTATTATATCACCAAGCTGCGCCCGGGTGCGCTGGGTGAGGGACTCACGTTCTACGGCCCCGAGGAGGCCATCATTGCCTACAACGAGAAGCGTGTGGACATACACGCGATTGTAAGGGTAGTCGTTGACGATTTCAACGACTCCGGCGAGATTGTCCCCACAATGGTGGAAACATCGGTGGGGCGTGTCATCGTGAATGAAATCGTGCCGAAGGAAATCGGCTATGTAAATACCGTCATTTCAAAGAAATCCCTCCGCGACATCATCGCCAAGGTGATCAAGAGCGTGGGTATGGACCGCGCCTGCGCTTTCCTTGACGGTATCAAGAATCTCGGTTACAAGATGGCTTACGAGGGCGGTCTGTCGTTCAACCTTGACGATATCATCATTCCCAAGGAGAAAGCCGAGTTCGTACAGAAAGGCAACGAGGAGGTAGAGCAGATCACGGCCAACTATTCCATGGGCTTCATTACCGACAAGGAACGTTACAATCAAGTAATCGACACATGGACTCATGTGAACAACAACCTCAAGAAGACCCTCATGAAGCAGATGACCGAAGCAGACCAGGGTTTCAACTCCGTCTTCATGATGCTTGACTCCGGTGCACGCGGTAGTGCTGACCAGATAGCTCAGCTCGCCGGAATGCGCGGTCTGATGGCCAAGCCACAGAAAGCCGGGGCCGAGGGGGCGCAGATTATCGAGAACCCGATTCTCTCGAATTTCAAGGAGGGAATGTCTGTACTTGAGTACTTCATCTCCACCCACGGTGCCCGCAAGGGTCTTGCCGACACGGCACTGAAGACAGCCGATGCCGGTTATCTTACACGCCGTCTGGTTGACGTGGCCCACGATGTCATCATCAACGAAGAGGACTGTGGCACGCTGCGCGGATTGGAGTGTTCTGCCCTAAAAGACGGCGATGAAGTCATCTCTTCGCTCGGTGAGCGCATATTGGGCCGTGTCAGCGTTCACGACATCATAAATCCCACCACGGGCGAGCTTATCCTTCCCGCAGGCGAGGAGATTACCGAGGCTGTCGTTGCACAGATAGAGGCCTCGCCTATAGAGACGGTTGAAATCCGTTCGGTACTTACGTGCGAGAGCAAGCGCGGCGTATGCCAGAAATGCTATGGTCGCAATCTTGCCACCAGCAAGATGGTCCAGATTGGCGAGGCTGTCGGTGTCATCGCCGCCCAGTCAATCGGTGAGCCGGGAACCCAGCTTACGCTCCGTACCTTCCACGCCGGCGGTATCGCATCGAACGCGGTGGCCAATGCAACCATCAAGGCCCGTCACAAGGCGCGTCTTGACTTTGACGAGCTACGCACTGTCGAGGTGGTAAATCCCGACGGGACACCCGGACAGATTGTCGTCAGCCGTCTGGCTGAGGTCCGCCAGGTTGACGAGAACACGGGCATTGTCCTTTCGACACAGAATGTGCCTTACGGTTCACGGCTGTTCGTGCATGACGGGGATGTTGTGGAAACGGGTACTGTCATTGCCCAGTGGGACCCGTTCAATGCCGTGATTGTCACCGAGTCCGCCGGCAAGGTCAAGTTCGACGGAGTCAAGGAGGGTGTAACCTATCGCATAGAGGAAGACGAAGCAACGGGTTTGCGCGAAATCATCATCATAGAGTCGAAGGAGCGTTCTGTAGTTCCGGCGTGCCATATTGTTGACGAAGACGGCAACGTCGTGCGTACCTACAACTTCCCTATCGGCGGTCACGTTGTGGTTGCAGACGGGGCGCAGGTCAAGACAGGCGAGACTCTTGTCAAGATACCCCGCGCTGTAGGCAAAGCCGGTGACATCACCGGCGGTCTGCCGCGAGTAACCGAGCTCTTTGAGGCCCGCAACCCGAGCAATCCTGCCATTGTCAGCGAAATTGACGGCGAAATCAGCATGGGCAGCATCAAGCGCGGCAACCGCGAGATTATCGTCACCCCCAAAGTCGGCGACTCCAAGAAGTATCTGGTGCCGCTTAGCCGTCAGATTCTGGTTCAGGAAAACGACTATGTCCGTGCCGGGACACCCTTGTCGGACGGAGTCATAACCCCCGCCGACATTCTGGCAATCAACGGTCCTACGGCTGTTCAGGAGTATATCGTTAACGAGGTACAGGATGTCTATCGCCTGCAGGGTGTGAAGATCAACGACAAACATTTTGAAGTCATCGTGCGCCAGATGATGCGCAAAGTGCGCATTGTGGATGCAGGCGATACCAATTTCCTTGAGGACGACCTTGTGGACAAGATCAGTTTCTTTGAGGAGAACGACCGCATCTGGGGCAAGAAAGTCGTTGTGGATGCCGGTGACAGCGAGAACATGACCAACGGAATGATTGTTACCGCCCGCAAGCTCCGCGACGAGAACTCTTACCTGAAACGTCGTGATCTCAAGCCTGTTGTGGTGCGTGACGCAATTCCTGCCACATCAAACCAGATTCTTCAGGGTATCACGCGCGCCGCTCTCCAGACATCGAGCTTCATGTCTGCAGCCTCATTCCAGGAAACCACGAAGGTGCTCAACGAAGCAGCCATCCGTGGGCGTGTGGACTACTTGAAGGGCATGAAGGAAAATGTCATCTGCGGTCATCTTATTCCTGCCGGTACCGGTATGCCCCAGTTCAGGGACATCATTGTCGGCAGCAAGGATGAATACGAAGAGACAGCTGCCGAACCTTTCGTAGCTGAAAACGAGTATAACTAATCTGCCCTTGTGTATGTATGAACGGAGTCAAGTTTTATCATAGGCTTGACTCCGTTTGTATATTTACATTTCGCGAGGGAAAGGCATAGCGCCAAGCCGTTCTGAAAACGGCAAGAGAGACTTTGTCTATCGGCAACAGCCGACCCAAATGCAAACAACTTTTTTAATTATCTGTTAGTTCCAAACTATGAAAAATTATCTAAAGATGTCCTTGATGGCAGTGATGCTTTGTCTGGTGTCGCTGGCATATGCAAAAGATTTTCCAGGACAAGACGTGTTTGTTTCAACACGCAGGACAACCCTGTTGTTGCTTGCAAAACCGGGTGAAACTCCCCGGATTGCCTATTATGGAGCAAAACTTGCCTCCGAGCGCGAGGGTAGTGAAGTGTGGTGGACCGGCACGTCATATAATGATGCCCTCTATCCAGCATACGATGGTTACAATGGCAATACATGCGCTTTGATGGTGAAGCATGCCAATGGTCAAATAGACCTTAACCTTGAGGTTGAGAGGGTTGAGCGCAAGAGTGTTGATGGAGGTGAACTCGTAACCATCAAGACCAGAGACAAGCATGAACCGTTCTACGTAGATCTCTGCTTCCGTTCTTATACAGAGTCGGATGTCATAGAGGCGTGGACTGAAATCACCCACAACGAAAAGAAAGAAGTCAAACTCCTGAAATATGCGTCAGCCTGTCTGCCGATAGTCGGTCCCGAAGCATGGGTTACCTCTTTCTACGGCGGATGGGGTAACGAGTGCAATGTCACAGAGACACAGCTCACTCCTGCCACTTGGGCAATCAGCAGCCACGATGGCGTGCGCAACAGCCATGGTGAGCACGGAGAGATACTCATTTCACTTGACGGCAAGTCACGCGAGGAGTCCGGCCGGGCCATCGGCGCGGCCATCTGCTGGAGCGGAAACTACCAAATGCACATAGAGTCAAGCCGTTCACGCATGGACGAACACCAGCTCTTTGCCGGCATCGATGATGCTATGGAGTACGGGCTGAAGCCAGGTGTTAAATTCCGCACCCCCGAGTTGGCCTTTACCTACAGTCCTGACGGTCGTGGCGGTGTGAGCCGCAATATGCACAAGTGGGCGCGTAATTATAAGGTTCACAATGGCACCAGGCTTCGTGACGTGCTTTTGAACAGTTGGGAGGGAGTTTACCTTGCCGTTGATGAAGCCAAGATGTTCAAACTTATGCAAGACGTAGCCTCTATTGGCGGCGAGCTCTTTGTCATGGACGATGGTTGGTTTGCCAGCGAGAAATACAATCGTGACCGCGACAATGCCGCCCTTGGTGACTGGACTGTCGACAAGCGCAAACTCCCTAACGGCATTGGTGCTCTCGTAAACGAAGCAAAGCGCAACGGCATCAAGTTCGGCATTTGGATTGAACCCGAAATGGGCAACTGGAAGTCAAGCGACCTGTGGGAGAAGCACCAGGACTGGTTCTTGCAGCAAGAAAGCCGTGAACCGCGCCTTGGTCGTGGTGGCACACAAGCAACCCTCGATTTGTGCAACCCCAAGGTACAAGACTATATCTTCAATATTGTAGACCGCCTCATGACCGAAAATCCAGAGATTGCATATATCAAGTGGGATGCCAACTGTGGCATTGGCAATTATGGCTCCACCTATCTGGACAAAGACCATCAGTCCCAAATCTATGTAGACTATCATTTCGGCCTTCGCAAAGTGCTTGAGCGTATTCGTGCGAAATACCCTGATCTCGTGATGCAGGCGTGTGGTGCTGGTGGCGGCCGTGCAAGCTACGGAGTGATGCCATACTTTGAGGAGTTCTGGACCAGTGACAACACCGATGCTCTTCAACGTGTGTTTATGCAGTGGGGTGCGTCCTACTTTTTCCCCTCTTGTGCAATGGCCTGTCACGTCAGCGCTTCGCCCAACCATCAAACACGCCGTGTCATACCTCTCAAATACCGTTTTGATGTAGCTATGATGGGGCGTCTCGGCATTGAGATGAAACCGTCTGATTTTACCGACAAAGAACGTGAGTTCGCCAAAAAGGCCGTTGGTGAATACAAACGTCTTCGTCCGGTCATACAGCAAGGAGACCTTTATCGTCTGGCATCACCTTACGAACACGGAGGAATCGTGGCTTCTTTGATGTATGTCACTCCCGACAAGTCAAGGGCGGTATTCTTTGCCTACAAAGTTCGCCATATGGTAGGCCACAATGCACAACGCATCTATATGGCAGGGCTAGACCCCGACAAGAACTATCGTCTCGCGGAAATCAACAGTACTGACGACGGAATGAAATACCTCACCAATCAGGTTGCTTCAGGTCGTGTGCTGATGGAGTCGGGCATTGAAGTGTCGCTCAACCGTGATTACACCAGCCGTGTCTTTGAATTGACAGCGGAGTAATAGCCACAGCACAGTTTCATTGCTTGTCCTCCAAAACTTTTCCGGAACAAAAACAAAAAACGGGATGGCGTGCCGGTCTTGACACGCCATCCCGTTTGTGTAGTATCCCCGCTGGGAATCGAACCCAAATCAGCAGTTTAGGAAACTGCTGTTCTATCCATTGAACTACAGGGACGTATCTGAGGACAAAATTACAACAAAAAACCAATACCGCCAAATTTTCGGACGGTGCAGAAGCGTGTGGCGGCAAATATGGCGATATGGGATGCCTCCGATCAAAAAAGTGAGGCAATGAAAATATTTTGTGAGATTATTTCGCTACCTTTGGACTCCAAAATTTTTCAACACCTACAGTCAACATAATTATGGGAGGTTTTTTCGGTTGTGTATCAAAGCAGGATTGTATTACGGACGTATTCTACGGCACGGACTACCAGTTCCATCTTGGCACCCGCCGCGGCGGTATTGCAACGGTGAATGACGAAGGTCATTTTGAGCGCGAAATCCATAATCTTGAAAACTCTTATTTCCGTCCCCGTTTTGAGAGCGAACTGGACAAGTTTGCGGGTCATGCTGGCATCGGCGTGATAAGCGACACGGATGCCCAGCCCATGCTGACAAACAGCCATCTGGGTCGTTTTGCCCTTGTCACGGTGGCAAAGATAAACAACATAGAAGAACTGGCGGACGAACTGATAAGCGAGGGCGAGCACCTGTCAGAGTTCACATCTGGCAGGATAAACCCCACGGAGCTGGTGTCGCTACTGATAATAAAAGGCCGCAGTTTCGTGGAAGGCATAGAAAACGTCTACAACAAGATAAAGGGTTCCTGCTCAATGCTGCTGCTGACGCGCGACGGAGTCATTGCCGCCCGTGACTCATGGGGGCGCACTCCCGTTGTGGTAGGCAGGAAAGAGGGTGCGATGGCCGTGACGAGCGAGAACACGGCGTTCCCGAACCTTGACTACGAGACAGAACGCTATCTCGGTCCAGGCGAAATCGTGAAGATTACGGCAGATGGGATGGAACAGTTGCGCAAGCCCAACAAGCGGATGCAGATATGTTCTTTCCTGTGGGTGTATTACGGTTTCCCGACCTCATGCTATGAGGGGCGCAACGTGGAGGAAGTCCGCTTTGAGTGCGGACGTGCCATGGGCAAGGGCGATGATGCGGAAGTGGACTGCGCGTGCGGCATACCGGACTCGGGTGTCGGCATGGCCACCGGCTATGCTGTAGGCAGGGGAGTGCCGTATCTCCGCAGCATCGCCAAATACACCCCGACCTGGCCGCGGTCCTTTATGCCCAGCAACCAGAAGATGCGTAACCTCGTGGCGAAGATGAAACTGATATCAAACAGAGACCTCCTGAAAGGGAAACGCCTGCTTTTCTGCGATGACTCCATCGTGCGTGGCACCCAGCTCCGCGACAATACCGAGGTGCTGTTCCGTCAGGGAGCCAGAGAGGTGCATATGCGCATAGCCTGTCCTCCATTGGTCTACGGGTGCAGGTTCATCAACTTCACTTCGTCGAAGAGCGACATGGAACTTATATGCCGTCGCATAATCAGTGAATTTGAAGGAGAAGATGTCAGCGAAGAGGTGTTGAACGAATACACGCGTACCGACTCGCCAAAATACAAACGAATGGTTGACGAGATTGCACGCCGGCTGAATCTCACTTCGCTGAAATTCACCAAGCTGGAGACCCTTGTGGAGTCTATCGGGTTGCCCAAATGCCAACTGTGTACACACTGCTTTGACGGTTCTTCGGCATTCACGCTGAAGGAAAACAACGACCGGTAACCCGTTCTGACCCAAGGATACCAGTCTACATATTGCCGTAAAACCATCCAAAACACAACAGTTATGAAAAACATTATGCTTCTCATCGCGTTTGCCGGTTCTTTGCTAATGACAAGCTGTTGGGTATGTTATGACGACCACTATGACCGTCCGCCGCGACATGACCGCCCGTTGCGCAGTGGACATTATTACCGCCAGTCGCCGCCAGCCCATCACAGCCCCCACCATTACAGGGGCAGGTGACCGTACGGAAAAAACAAAAAAACAAAAAACAAAATGAACAAGATGAAAAGATTTCTTTTTGGCATAACAGCCGCCATGCTGTCGCTTGTTGTGCCGGCACAGTCGGACATTCCGCGTCCGGAGTATCCGCGTCCCCAGTTTGAACGTGCTGATTGGGTAAACCTCAACGGCGAGTGGACTTATGCGTTTGATCTCAGCAATACGGGCATAGACCGCAAATTTGACAAAAGCCGCGGCTTTGACCGGAAAATCACAGTACCGTTCTGCCCGGAGAGCGAGCTGTCGGGAGTGGGCTACAAGGATTTCATTCCCGGAATCTGGTATCAGCGCAAGGTGCAGATACCGTCCTCATGGAACGGCAAGAAAATATTCATGAATTTCGGAGCGGTAGACTATTATGCCACCCTCTATGTCAATGACAAAGTGGCAGGCCGCCATTGGGGCGGCACTTCGTCGTTTGCCATAGACATCACCGACTGTGTCAAGCCCGGAGAGGAAGCCAATGTGGTTCTTTGGGTCAAGGATGACTTGCGCGGCAGGGCGCAGACGGGCGGCAAGCAAAGCCACGGACTATATTCATCTGGCTGCTACTACACCCGTGTCACGGGCATATGGCAGACCGTGTGGATGGAAGCCGTGTCGCCTACGGGGCTGCGCAGTGCATACGTCAAGCCCGACCTTGACAACAGCCGCTTTGTGGTGGAACCGAGTTTCCTTGCCCTTGAAAAGGGGCTGAAGTTGCGCGTGAGGGTGCTTGACGGAACAAAAGTAGTGGCTTCGGCCACGGAGAAAGCCTCCGCCCCGATGACCGTGATTCTGCCCGTGAAGAATGTCAAGACGTGGTCTCCGGAAAGTCCGTTCCTCTACGGCTTGGAGTATGAGGTGCTCAATTCGCAAGGGCAGGTGGTCGACATAGTCAGAAGCTATGCGGGAATGCGCAAAATACACATAGAGGGCAACCGCCTGTTCCTCAACAACAAGCCTCTCTTCCTGCGCATGGTGCTGGATCAGGGCTATTATCCCAAAGGCGTGTGGACAGCCCCTACGGATGCTGACCTCAAGGGGGACATAGAGCGTTCCATGGCCGTTGGGTTCAACTCCGCCCGTCTGCACCAGAAAGTCTTTGAAGAACGTTTCCACTACTGGGCAGACAAACTTGGCTACCTTACGTGGGGCGAAGCTGCGTCGTGGGGCATGGACATCAACGGTGTAGCCGCCGCCCGCAACTTCCTAACGGAGTGGTCGGAGGTGGTAGAGCGCGACCGTAACCACCCCAGTATCATAACGTGGACTCCGTTCAACGAGACATGGGGGCGTGCCGCTGACGGCATCAACCACAACCGTCTGTTGGCCGATGTCTATGATCTGACGCATCGGCTGGACTACCGGCCCGTGCATGACGTGTCGGGTGGCTATCATCAGAAGAAAACAGATATATGGTCGTTCCACGACTATGAGGGCAATGCCGCCGAACTCAAAAAACAGCTTACGCTCAAGGGTGACGGTACGGTGCCGACACTCAACAGGGACAAAGAGGATGCCTACGGAGGCCAGCCGTATCTGCTTGACGAGATGGGCGGCATAGGCTGGGTCATTGAGAAATATGCCGACAACACATGGGGCTACGGTGACGGTCCCAAAGACCTGAAAGCGTTATACACCCGTCTGGAGAGTACGGTTGACACAATCCTGACCTTTGACTACATCAATGGCTATACCTACACACAGCTCACGGATGTGGAACAGGAACAGAACGGAATCTACACCTACGACCGCCAGCTCAAGTTTGACGCGGGCAAGCTGAAATCCATTTTCGGAAAAGAACCGGAGTGGTTCATAAAATGGAAAGAAAGCTATAAACCCTAATATTCCGGTTTCGGCACTATATATGCCGCTCCGATCTGCGACAAAAGCGCAGGCCGGAGCGGTTTTTTTGCAGTTACACCGTCCCAAGCTACGAAAATTATGCAGAAAGAGGCAATGGAACAGAAAAGTTTACTATTTTTGCAGGAGAAAAACTATTTAATAAATATTAACGAAAAAGAGAATCTGAATGAAAAAAATCGTGTTGCTACTGGTGGCCGCAGCAGGTCTGACAGGAGTCCGTGCACAGGACGGAGTGGAGAAACTAGGAGTGTTTAACAATGTGAGTGTCGGTGTGGGCATAGGTACCACGGGAATTAGCCTTGATGTAGCGACCCCTGTGACTCCGTATGTTGCGTTGCGTGGCGGAATGGACATTTTCCCCAGTATAAAGGTCAAGACACATCTGAATATCAACGAAACCCCAGCGGAGTACACCGGACCTGACCGGTTTGATGTGGAAGGCAAGACCACTTTAACAACGGGTCATTTGCTGGCCGATGTGTATCCGTTCAAAAAGAGTGCCTTCCATGTGACGGTAGGAGCGTATTTCGGCAAGAGCAAGATTATCACGGTGAAGAACAGTCAGGACGGAGTCCTTTCGCAGGTGGCGGAATTCAACAGGACGTTCCCCGACAACAAGATAGGACTTGCCATGGGAGACTTCCTGCTCACCCCTGACGATAACGGTAATGTGGACGCGGCACTCAAGGTAGCCTCGTTCCGTCCCTATATTGGTTTGGGCTTCGGTCGCGCAGTGCCCGCAAAACACCGTTTCGCCTTGAACTTTGACATGGGCGTGCAGTTCTGGGGAACTCCGGATGTCTATCTGCGCGACACCAAGTTGGCAAAGGACACCGATTTGGGCGGCGACGGGGCATTCGTCAAGACTGTCAGCAAGGTAACGGTATGGCCGGTGCTGAACGTACGTCTTGTCGGGCGCATACTGTAGGTCTGCCACAGTTTCTGCAACAGCAAAGGGCCGGCAGGAACACTCCTGCCGGCCCTTTGCTGTTGCCTGCAATGAAGGAGATCCGGGGCGGCAGTGCTGAGCCGCTATTTTCCCTGTCCGTCGCTGAAGACGCTGTTGTAGACCTTGTCCACTGCGCCGGCGTTGGCACAGATGTAGTCGCGTGATATCTGTGAGGCGCGCTGCAGAAACGAGTTGTCGGCGGTAAGCCGGGTAATCACGGAGATATAGTCCTGTTGGTTGTGTATTTCGAAGCATCCGCCCAGCTTTATCAGCTCCGTTGCCTCGCGGAAACGGCGGTTGTTGGGTCCCACTATGACAGGCAGCCCGTAGACCGCGGCCTCCGGCACATTGTGGATTCCTGCGCCGAAGCCTCCGCCCACATACGCTACGGAGGCATAGCGGTAGATTGATGACAGAAGTCCGTAGCAGTCTATTATCAGACAGTGGGTCTGTGCCGCGCTTTCGGCTGTTGACTTGGAATAGCGCACAGCCGGCCGCCGCAGTTTCCCCTCAATCTCAGCAAGGTGCGTCTCGCTCACAACGTGTGGTGCGAGAACGAGGCGTTGTTCGGAGTGGTTGTTGAAATAGTCTATCAGAATGTCCTCGTCGGGCTGCCAGCTGCTGCCGGCCACGACAACATGGCCGTTGGCAGGCAGATTGCGGCAGAAAGCTTCGCACAACGGCAGATTCTTTGCCGTTTTCCGTATCTGCAGGACACGGTCCATACGGGTGTCTCCCACCACCGTGGCGCATTCAATGCCAAGACGCTTTAGGAGGCTTACGGACTGCTGGTTCTGCACAAACAGGTGGGTGAAACATTTCAGCACATCTCGGTATTTGTGACCGTACCACCGGAAGAAAATCTGATTGGGTCGGAAAATACTTGCCACGCTATATGTGGGGATGCCGCGCCGGTGAAGTTCAGAGAGATAGTTCTGCCAAAACTCGTACTTGATGAAGAATGCCATTTCTGGCTTTGCTATGCGGATGAATTTCTTCGCATTGAGCATGGTGTCGAAAGGCAGATAGCAGCAGATGTCGGCACCCTTGTAGTCTTTGCGCACTTCATAGCCGGACGGGGAGAAGAACGTGAGCAATATCTTGTATTGGGGGTTCTGCCTGCGTATCTTTTCCATCAGGGGCCGTCCCTGTTCAAATTCTCCCAGCGATGCGGCGTGGAACCACAGGTATTTATCGCACTCCTGTCTGCCGCGACGCAGGATTTTGTATGTCTTGCCGTGTCCGGCTTTTATGAGGCGGGCTTTCTTGTTGAACAAGGCCGCTATGTTCACGCAGAACATATACAGGTATATAGCGAGGGAATACATGTCTTGAAACTTTGGCTGTGAGGTGTGTGTGTTGCTGTATGTAAAGACCTTGGTGCGACCGCTATTGCAGAGACTCTACAGCAAAGTCCATGCGGCGGAGAGTCTCTTCCTTGCCGAGGAATGCGGCGAGTTCGTACATATCGGGTCCCTGCCCCTTGCCTACGAGACAGATGCGCCATGCGTTCCACGGCTTGATGCCCGTCAGTTCCGCCCAGGGAGCAACAGTCCTTTCCAGGCTTCCAACGCTGAAGTCATTGAGCTGAGCGAGCAGATCGGCAAGCTGCTGCATTTCGGCGGCAGAGGTTTCTTTCCAGTTCTTGCGTATGAACTTGTCGTCGCGGTCAAACCCTACAGGTGCGGAGAAGAAGAAATCACAGAGCGGCCATAGGTCTCCCACAAACGATACAGCCCTTTTCTTTGTCTGGCCGGACTGCCCGTCGACATATTCCACCACTTTCTGCTTCATCATGCCGATTACCTGCGCAGCCCGCGCGGCAGATACGGTGATGCCGTTGTGTGCAAGAATATCAACGAATGCCGGGGCAAGTTCCTCGTCGGTTTTCATGAGCAGGTACTCACGGTTGAACCACCAGCCTTTCATGTAGTCGAACTTCGCACCGCTCTTCGAACACTTCCGCAGGTCAAACAGCTCCACAAGCTGGTTCATGGTCAGAATCTCCTGATCGGTGCCGGGATTCCAGCCCAACAGCGCGAGAAAGTTTATGACAGCCTCGGGCAGATAGCCACTTTCGCGGTATCCGCTTGAAACAGAACCCGACACAGGGTCATGCCATTCAAGGGGAAAGACCGGGAACCCCAGTTTGTCGCCATCGCGCTTGGAGAGCTTGCCTTTCCCGTCGGGCTTGAGCAGAAGAGGCAGGTGGGCGAATGCCGGCATGGTGTCCTGCCAACCGAATGCACGGTAGAGCAACACGTGTAGAGGAGCCGACGGCAACCATTCTTCGCCGCGTATGACGTGGGAGATCTCCATGAGATGGTCGTCCACTATATTAGCCAGATGGTATGTCGGCAGCCGGTCGGCACTTTTGTAGAGAACTTTGTCGTCAAGCACGGAGGAATTGAAGACCACGTCGCCTCGGATCATGTCGAGCACATGGATGTCTTCGCCCGGATCTACCTTGAAGCGCACTACGTATTGGCATCCTTGGGCAATGAGGGCCTTCACCTCTTCTTCCGGCATGGTGAGCGAATTGCGCATTGTCATGCGTGTCGTTGCGTCATACTGGAAATTCTGCGTTTCTCCGCGCTTGGTATCGAGTTCCTCTGGAGTGTCAAACGCGATATATGCCTTGCCGTTGCGGAGGAGAATATCCACATATTTCCGGTAGACTTCCCTGCGCTCGGATTGCCGATAGGGTCCGCAGTTCCCTCCGATACCCACGCCCTCGTCAAACTTGATGCCGAGCCACTTGAAACTCTCCGCAATGTATTCTTCCGCCCCCGGAACGAAGCGGCTGGAGTCGGTATCCTCTATGCGGAAAATCATCTGGCCCTTGTTTTTGCGGGCAAACAGGTAGTTATAGAGAGCCGTCCTCACGCCGCCGATATGGAGAGGTCCGGTGGGACTCGGCGCAAAGCGCACCCGTATCTTTTGTTGGTTCATGACAGACCGAGATTTTATGTAGGATGCAAAATTAAATATAAATTGCCGAAAACATCCTGTATGCAAGCGGACAAATAGCGGCGCGGAGCAGGAATGCCGCAAGTTTTTGCCGTTTTCTGTGGCGTGCTTTCGTATTCTTTTCTAATTTTGTATGCGGAATGTTGCGCATTGTCCGCAACGGAGTACAGCCAGATATGTGGACAAGATACAAAATGTTTCTTTGTGTGGCACTGCTCTTGATGGCAAGTGTGGTGATCGTCTATTTCATGCCTCACGAGCACAGTTTCTCCTATGACTACTCGGAGGGCAAGCCCTGGAAATACTCGCAGCTGATAGCGGAATACAATTTTCCCGTGTACAAGTCGGATGTCCAGCTGAAGCACGAGCGTGACAGCGTGCTGGGCAAGGTGAAGCCGTTTTTCAACCTTGAGAAGGATACAGAGCGTGAACAGTTGCACAAGTTCAACACAGATTTGGCCGGAAGGGCAGACGTGCCAGACCGCCGCAAGGTCGGAGTCCTTGTCGCGAAATTGCTGACAGAGGTGTATGACAGGGGAATTGTGAGCCAGACAAGTTACAATGCGGCGGTTGCCGGGGCGGAAAAAATCAGCGTTGTGAGCAATTCCGCAGCACTCTCTGTAGGGGCGGACATGGTGTTTTCCCCACGTATGGCCTATGAGTATATCGTCCACAAGGTAGATTCCCTCCACTTGTCTAAAGAAATTCTGGACTACAGCAGGGTAGCAGACTATCTGGTGCCCAACCTCGTGTATGACAAGGAGCGTACGGAGTCGGTGCGGAGGGAGGTGTTGGCCAACGTGGCACTGTGCCGCGGCATGGTCCAGAAAGGGGAAAAGATTATAGGCGAGGGTGAGATCGTCACGTCAAACACGGTGAAGGTGCTCCGCTCGTTGGAGAGGGAGTCCGAGAAACGCAGCGGCAGCGGTGCGGACGAAATGCTGGTGCTTGTGGGTCAGTTCCTGTGTGTTGCGGTTCTCATGAGCGTATTCTTGACTTACATAGTGTTGTACAGACGTGACTACATTGACGGGATGCGCCCGATGCTCTTCCTGCTGTCCTTGATACTGGTGTTTTCGGTCGTCACGTCTTATGTGCAGCAGTCCAACGAGCAGAATGTCTATGTGGTGCCGTTTGCGATAGTGGCGATATTCGTCAGGGTGTTCCTTGACTCGCGCACGGCGTTTGTCATGATGCTTCTGATAATAGGGCTGTGTTCGCTGTCGATACACGGTTCATACGAATTCATGATGCTGGAGATGGTGTCGAGTCTCACGGCGATATACTCCCTTAAGGAACTCACGTCAAGATCGCAGCTGTTCCGCTCCGCGGCCCTCGTGATAGCGGTGACAGCTCTGATAAAGCTGGGCTACGATTTGAGTCAGGGGTTCTTCCTTAGCACTCTTGACGTGTCGTGGTACGTGCGCATTGCCGTCAACGGGGTGCTCCTGCTGTTCGCCTATCCGCTGATGCTACTGTTTGAGAAGGTGTTTGGCTTTATTTCGAGCGTTACGCTTGTGGAACTGTCAAATGTCAACACTCCGCTGCTTAGACGTCTGTCAAAAGAAGCGCAGGGAACGTTCAACCACTCCATGCAGGTGGCCAATCTGGCAACGGAAGTGGCCTCGAAACTGGATGCCAATGTACAGCTCGTAAGGACAGCAGCCCTGTATCACGACATAGGAAAGTTGGCCAATCCCGTGTTTTTCACGGAGAACCAGATAGGGGTGAATCCCCACAACGACCTGCCCGAAGAGCAGAGCGCGCAGATAATCATACGCCACGTGACTGACGGGGTGGACGTGGCTGACAAATACGGTTTGCCGTCAGTGATAAGGGAATGCATAGCCACCCATCACGGGCGCGGCAAGACCAGGTATTTCTATATCAACTATGTCAACAAGCACCCCGGCGAGCCGGTGAATGAAGAACTATTTACGTATCCGGGTCCCAATCCGCACACAAAGGAGCAGGCCATTCTCATGATGGCCGATGCCGTGGAGGCGGCTTCGCGCAGTATGGCGGAAATTTCCGAGGAGAGCCTGCGCAAGCTCGTCGACAACATCGTAGACCAGCAGGTGAACGAAGGGTTCTTCCGCGACTGTCCAATCACGTTCCGCGATGTGGCGGTGGCAAAGGATGTCCTTGTGGCCAATCTCAAGACCGTATACCATACGCGCATAAGCTATCCAACGCTGAACGTTCCCGCCGGCGGTGATACGGAGAGAGGATATGCGCAGACGGATTAGCCCCGTGTCGCAGGAAACTGTTCAAGAACGCGAAAAAACTCTCTTTTTCCCCTACGAAACAACGCAAGTAAAGATATTTGTGTTATTTTTGCTGTGCGATAACGAAAGACAAAGACGTTGCTAAAAACATTATAATTATGGGATTTCTTACAAATGACAAACTCGTCATTGTCGGCGCAGCCGGCATGATCGGCTCCAACATGGTCCAGACCGCCCTTACCTTGGGCCTTACTTCGGATATCTGTCTTTATGACGTGTTCCCTCCAGAGGGAGTGGCGGAAGAGATGCGCCAAAGCGGCTTTGACGGCGTGAAGATCACCTCTACCACCGATGCCGCGGAAGCGTTTGCCGGTGCCAAGTACATCATCTCGTCGGGCGGTGCTCCGCGCAAGGAGGGCATGACGCGTGAAGACCTCCTCAAGGGAAACTGCGAAATAGCCAAGGGTCTTGGCGAAAATATCAGGAAATACTGCCCGGAAGTAAAGCATGTGGTAATCATCTTCAACCCCGCCGACCTTACAGGTCTGGTGACCCTGCTCTATTCGGGGCTGAAGCCAAGTCAGGTCACCACGCTTGCCGCACTTGACACCACGCGTCTGCAGAGTGCCCTCGCGAAGAAGTTCGGCGTTATGCAGAACAAGATCACGGGGTGTGCGACCTACGGTGGTCACGGGGAGCAGATGGCTGTGTTCGGCAGTCATGTCGAGATTGACGGGCGCAAGCTCGTTGACATCATCGGAACTCCCGAGTTCCCGGCGGAAGAATGGGAGGCAATGAAGACGGCGGTGACGCAGGGCGGAAGTGCTATCATCAAACTCCGCGGGCGCAGCTCGTTCCAGAGCCCATCGCAGCTCTCTGTCGAGATGATTGCCAGCGTGATGGGCGGCAAACCGTTCCGTTTCCCTGCCGGCACATACGTGAACACGGACAAGTACCGCAACATCATGATGGCAATGAAGACAACGCTTGACACCACTGGTTGCCACTATGAAGTGCCGCAGGGCACTGCCGGGGAAAACGCCAAGCTTGACCAGAGCTATGAGCACCTCTGCAAGATGCGCGATGAACTTGTGACCTTGAACATCGTTCCGGAAATATCCAAGTGGGGCGAAATCAACCCAAATCTGGTATAACACCGCTTTTACGGCAAACCGCCCACGGGACTGCAAACGTCTGTACACAGGACTTTGCAGTCCCGTGCTTGTGTCCGTGCAGTTTCCCCCTTGCGCTGTCTGCCCCGACATTGAAGACAGAATGGCTGGTCTTTGTGTGTATTTTGTCGCCGGTGTACGCATATTCGGGACTGTTTTTTACGGAACGCCGTTTTTGGCGAAAAAACACAGAAAAAGGGCTTTGCATGGTTAAATTTTCGTTGAAAAATGTGTACGGAATCAGAAAAAAGTCGTTCCTTTGCCGACAAAGGCCTTTTCCATAGGGTCTTGGGTATACAAGACAAACGACGACAACAGATTATTACTAACCAGAAGAAGGAATCCCCGTGTTGAGGAAACCTTTGAAAAACATCAAAAAAATGAAGAGATTTTTTACACTTCTCGCAGTTTGTGCAGCTGTTTCTTTCGCAAGCGCACAGACAACAGTGCGTGGCAGCAAGCTTACCGACAACTGGTCTGTAGGTTTGCAGGCAGGTGGTGTTACTCCTGCCGCACACCACAAGTTGATCAGTGATCTCCGTCCTTCCGTAGGTCTCACCATTGCAAAGGAGATCACTCCGATTTTCGGTCTTGCCCTGGAAGGCAACACCCTTATCAATGCAGGCCACAACAACCGTGCCTACAGCGCAAATGCGTTTGACGCCTCTAACGTCAGCGGCTTGATGTCGTTCAACCTGTCCAACCTTATCCTTGGCTACAAGGGTGAGCCTCGTCTCGTTGATGTAAAGGCCGTTTACGGCTTCGGCTGGGGTCATGAGTACTATCCCGGCAAAAACAACGATGTGAACCTCCTCACCAGCAAGGCAGGTCTTAACGTCGGCTTCAATCTCGGTGCAGCCAAGGAATGGCAGATCAATGTCAAGCCCGCAATCGTGTGGAGTCTTGGCGACGGCGGCTACACACAGGTTGGTCAGAACTACAACATCAACCTCGCTCACCTTGAGCTGATGGCAGGTGTTACCTACAAGTTCAAGAATTCCAACGGCACCCACAATTTCGCCCTTGTCAAGGAGTACGATCAGGCAGAAGTTGACGGTCTCAATGCCAAGATCAACGATCTCCGCAACCAGCTCGGCGCAAAAGACCAGAAGATAGCCGCCGATGCTGCCGCCATCAAGAAACTTCAGGATGAACTCAACGACTGCCGCAACAAGAAGGCACCGGCCGCACAGGTTGCAAATGTGCCCAACGGCATTGAGTCGAACGTGTTCTTCGCTTGTGGCAAGTCCATCATCTCCAAGGCCCAGATGCCTAACGTTGCACGCGTGGCTTCTTTCCTGAAGAGCAATCCGGGTGCGACTGTTTCCGTGAAGGGCTACGCTTCTCCCGAGGGACCTGCAGGACTCAACCAGAAGCTTTCTGCCGCACGTGCGGAGGCTGTCAAGAAGATGCTTGTCAAGAAGTACGGCATTGATGCTTCGCGCATCACAACCGAAGGCTGCGGCGTGGGTTCTATCTTCGCAGAGCGCAACTGGAACCGCGTTGCAATCTCCACAATGACGAAATAACAAGTCCCGCTGCAAAGGACAAAATAAAATCACAATAGTAAGAGGCGGCGACCGCAAAGCGTGCGGTTGCCGCCTCTCGTTTTCCTGCCGGACTGTTTTCTGGCTCTCCTGCCAAACAGGCACAGAATGCAGGATGCCCAACTGCGTGAAGGTGGCAACAGACACGAAAAGAAAGTCTGCCTGTGGTATGGCAACGCCGGAAAAATCATGCGGTTTTGGCAGGGCAAAGAGTGAAGTCCAGACTCACGCAGTAGTTTTTCCCGGCAGAAATTTGGCGGAGAATGAAAATATACGTAATTTTGCGCCCACTAAAGGTGTGACACAACGAGTAAAAACAACAAACCGAAACAGTATGATTATTGTACCAGTAAAAGAGGGCGAGAACATTGAGAGAGCTCTGAAGAAGTTCAAAAGAAAGTTTGAAAAGACGGGTGTCGTAAAGGAATTGCGCCGCCGCCAGCAGTTTGACAAACCTTCTGTCAGAAAGCGTCTCGCCAAGGAGCATGCCATCTATGTGACAGCTCTCCACCGTGACGAGGACTAAAGAAAGTTTGACCGTTTAGCGGAGACCGAAAGGAGGCTGAAGATACAGGAGATAACACAGGTGCTGTTTTGTTGCAGAGCGGTTGCCCGGAAAGGGCAGAGTAGGCGATGGAGCGGGAAAGTACTTGTTTTTCAAATTTTTTCATAGTTTTCAGGCAGGCTTTTACAGCCCGCCTTTTTTGTTCCCATATCCGGCAGAACTGAAAGACACCTTATATCATGGTTGCACGTGACTACATTGACAGCTTTGTGACGTTTCTTGTTGCGGAACGCCACTACTCTGAAGCAACAGCAATGGTGTATGCTCCTGCGCTGAACAGTCTGCTTGAGTTTGTTGAGAGACGATATTCCTTAACCGGGTGGGAGGAGATCGGAGATATGCACATAAGGGAATGGGTGGTGCAGATGATGTCGGAAAAATATTCCACACTTACGGTAAACAAGAAACTCAGTGCCGTCAGGTCGTTCTACCGATACCTGATGACAAAGGGGGTGGCAAGCAAGAATCCTGCGCGGAGAGTCAGAGGACCGAAGAACGAGAAGAGACTGCCCGAGTTCGTGAGGGAGAGTGACATGGATACTCTCCTTGACAACGTGTGTTTTGGCGAAGACTTTGAGGGGCATCGTAACCGTTTGGTGATGCTGCTTTTCTATTCTACCGGCATTCGCCTGTCGGAACTGGTGGGGCTTGACCTCGAGTCGGTAGATTTCAGCAACTTGACCATAAGGGTTGTGGGCAAACGGAACAAGGAACGCATGATACCTTTCGGTGCGGAACTGGAGGAAGAACTGCGGATTTACCTGACGGTCAGACGTATGCGGAGCGGCGCAGACGACACGTCTGCGCTGTTGCTTGGGAATCGTGGCGGTCGTGTGAGTCGCTCGCTCGTAGAAAAAATAGTACACACATACCTGTCGCAGGTTACCACGCTGAAGAAACGCTCGCCCCATGTGCTGCGGCACACCTTTGCCACTGCGATGCTCAACAACGGAGCGGAAATAGAGGTGGTGAGGCAACTGCTTGGCCACAGGAGCATAACGACAACTGAAATATACACACACACGACGTTTGAGGAGCTGAAGAAGGCCTATTCGAAAGCGCATCCGCGTGCGGAAAAAGAAGACGGCTAAACGAGAGCGGTCGGAACGCGGCTCTAATGGGCAGAGTTGGACAAATCCAAGTCTATGGCTACAGGAAAGATGCGCAGGGGATCGCCGAATGCCTCGGTGCTGCGCAACATGGCTGTAGCACTTTTCCGCGGTATTCCGTTGTAGACTTCCTTGCCGTTAAGGCGGATTGTTACTTCCTTGTCGGTATCAACGAGAGCATCGCAGAGGAAGACGGTGATTTTGCCATCGGCCGAGGGGGTGTATGCACGGCTGAAACTTAGTTCGATTCCCCACCGGGGGTCTTGCTGCATACAGGAGTACTCCACATCCTGTATGGACAGGTCTATGGCGTTGCCGTTTGCTGTGAACTCGTAGCGCGTCCGTTTGCCGCTTGAAGGCCGTCGGTTGACAAGAATGTTGTAGAAGCCCGTGCGGTGGCGGTTGTCCATATCGTAGTCCTCCCAAATGAAATGTTTCGGTGTGGGATTTCTCCTGAACCCTTTCAGCCATGGGGTCGTGAGGCTGTAGTCGATGCTGTGACCCATGCCGGCGAGGAGTTCCACGCGGTGGCAGTATTCGCCGGGGTATGCCGCCTGTAGAGAGTCGAGGGCGTTCCCCGTATATGTGGTCAGCATATTGCGGTAGAAGCCGAAGTCCCTTTCCCCTGTAAGCAGGGAGAAGCCTATGTTGCCGCAGTTTTCCGCAGGAGCATTCTTGAGGGGTTCGCCGCCGGCCATGGGACCTGCGGCGGCAAGGTAGTCCGCATAGAATGATGCCAGACGCTGGCTGCCGTAGCCGCCTTCTGAAATGCCGAAGACATAAATCCTGTAAGGGTCTATTTGCCCGGAGGCGAGAGCCTGGCGGAACAGCGACTCCACGAACCACTGCTTGCTTTGCTGGTACCAGCGGTACCATTTGCCTTCTTGTGGTATCTGGGGTATGAAATATGCCGAGGGTGCATCGTTGAACGACAGGCATATTTTCTGTCCTGTCGTCCACTCAATGCCGCGCGGTCCGCTGCCGTGGAGGTAGAGGAACAGGGGCAGGAGCCCATCGGCCTGTCCTTTCGTGCCATAACAGAAATTCAGCGTAGCCCCGGGCTCAAGCGAATCCGGTAGAGTCCAACGGTATTTGCTCCCGTTGTTCAGCGGCTGTAGCCCGGGCAGTTTGCCGGTGGCGCATACTTCGGCCGTATATTCCCTCCATGCAGTCCAGACGGCAAGGCTGTCTTTGCTCACATTTTTTGTCGGGATGACTTTCGCTGCAGTCCCATGCTCAAAATAGGCTTTCGCTTTCTTGTAGAGGCTGTGGTTGGCAGTCTGTGCGGCAAGGGTCGCGGATACCATAAAAGAAATGTGGCAGATTGCCAGAATACAACGTGTGTTCATAGAACGTTTTTCCTTAGGTGCTGTAAAGTTAGCGTGTTTCTTGCAGATGCGGGTTGCTTTGTCTGAAAAGAATCCCCTTTTTTGCCTGCAGGGGAAAAAGAATACGGCAGGGGCGGGCACAATCGCCCCTTTTTTCTTAAATTTGCCCTTGGTGACAATGTCAGAATTGTTTAAACATTATAT
>CAVHBF010000016.1:0-22497 GCA_963634195.1 Bacteroides thetaiotaomicron
CCCCTTATGGAGTTATTGTAGACCGGGCAGGTCAAGCCTGCTGTTCTGCCTGACGGGAGTTGCGCGTGGCCTTAACGGAGCAGACGAGAGCCTGCTTGGGGGTGACAATCTCAAGACCGTCAAAATGGAGGTCGCCGACCTTGATGGATTTTCCGATGGCGAGATCCGTGATGTCGATGGTCAGTCTTTCGGGTATGACATCATAGGTAGCCTTGACATTGAGACGGCGCACAAGAGTCTGGAAAGCACCGCCCTCGCGTACGCCGATGGCATGACCGGTATAGGTTACGGGCACAGCCATCACAATGGGCTTGCCTTCGGTAATCTGATAGAAATCAATGTGCAGGACTGTGTCCTTGACAGGGTGGAACTGGATTTCCCTCATCACGGCTTTGCATACGACACCGTCAATGTCGAGGATTACGGTGTAGATGTCAGGCGTGTAGATGAGTCTGCGTACAGCCTCGAAGTCAACGGAGAAGCTGGTTGCCGTAGTCTTGCCGTCAGCGTCCTTCTGCGCACCATAGAGGTTGCACGGAATCGCGCCGGTGGCGCGGAGAACTTTTGCGGCTTTTTTGCCGCCTGCGATACGCTTGGTACCTTTCAATGCAAATTCTTTCATTGTCTTGTAAATGTGTTACTCTAAATTAAGTCAAACGGTTATGGTAGCTTAATTCGCCATCACACTGTGGATTATGTAGGCTGAAAAGCGGTGCAAAATTAGTTTTTTTTGCCGGGGCGGCAAACTAAAAAGACGAAAATTCGCTGTTCCGGTGTACCAGAAGCAGGGAATTTACCAGTTGGTTAACCTGTAGCCTCACATCTTGCTCTCCATCGTTGTATATCACGTAGTCCGACAGACGAGCTTTCTCTTCCTGTGGCATCTGCAGGTCTATCCATTCCATGGCTTTCTGCGGAGTGATGCCATCGCGCCGGCAGATGCGGTCAATGCGTGTCTGCAGCGGTGCGCTCACGGTGAGTGTCTTCCGGCACAGCGAGTCGAATCCCGCCTCGAAAAGCAGAGCACACTCTATGGCAGCCACAGGGCTGTGGCGCACGGACGCGGAAGAGAGCCAGCGCATGGCACGCGTTTTCACCCGCGGATGCACGATGTCGTTCACTCTCTGTGCGTTGGATGTGCTGTGGCAGATATATTGCGACAGTACTGCCTTCACGGGTTTTCCGCAGGTATCCAGGACTCGGGAACCAAGCAGGGTGCACAAATCCCTGTGAATGTCGGCGTTGTTGCTCATCTCGGCCTTTGCCTCGTCATCGGTGTAGAAAACGGGCACGCCGTGCCGCTCGAGCATCTTGCACACGAAACTTTTGCCGCTGCCGATTCCTCCCGTCACTCCAAGGCACAGGGGGCTACTCATCGCTGATGTCTTCAATCAGAAACTCCACTTCTTCCGGTTCGATGCGCACGTGGCTCACTCCGCGCGGCTTGTTCTTGAGCGAGAGGTGCAGACGGTTGTCGCTGCTGTGCGCCGCTTCGTCGTAGGTCACCACTATGGCGAATTTGTCGGCGGTTATTTCCCTGTACCGCTTCGTGCCAACGTGGAACGTTACGCCGACAGTGCCGGGAAAGGTCTTCAAGGTCTTGCCGGCCGGGAAATTGATGTGCTCCACCGGCACCTGCACCGTTTTCTCGGTCACGAGATCAGCGTCAAATGTTACACGGACTTTGTCGGGCACGGTCTTCACCCCGCGCACGATGGCAAGCCCCACGGTGCAGGTGGTGTTTTTGCTGATTTTGTCAAGCACGAAAGGCTTGGTGTAAATCTGGGTCATCGTGTCCAGCACCTCCTCCGAGGCGTAGACCTTGACAAAACGCGGGCTGATGACTGTGTCTGCTACGGCGTATAGACTGTCAGCCGAGACCTTGCCGCCTATCCTCACAGGCAACTGTCGGAAGCTGCCGAAATTGTAGAAATATTCCACGGTGTCGGGTTTGACGGCCACCACTTTGGTTGTGCCGTCAAGGGTGTTGACAACAGACTGTGCGATGTCGGACGCGAGCAGGGTGACATGACCGGATATCTTGTTGTAGTCGTTGAAGTCCACACATATGGTGTCGGGGCTTTGCGAGTACCGGTATTTCAGCAGTATCCCGCCATGGTCATGTACTGTTATCCTGATGTTGCCGGGCAACGGAGTGGTGATCACTACGTTTTCCGGCACATTGACAAGCTTGACGGGAACGGCAATGCTGTAGTCGTACTCGTCCTCAAGTTTCAGAAAGAGCCAGAAACTTGCCGAGAGTGTCAGAAAGAACATAAAAGTCCAAAAGTTTCTGTTGAGGCTGCTCTTCAGAAACTTTTTGACTTTTGCGAGATATCTCTTGTCGTACAACACCCTGCGTGCGTGGACTTATTTCGTCTGTGCTTCGGCGGCACTGCCGGCGTTGGCGTAGATGGAGGATTTCTCGATGGTAATCCTTACATTCTTGTCAATCTCGAGCACAACGGTGTTGCTGGCTTCGTTGACTTCACGGATAGTGCCGTGGATTCCGCCTGCGGTGACTACCTGATTGCCCACGCCGAGGCTTTTGCGGAACTGTTCTATCTGTTTCTGTTTCTTCTTTTGCGGGCGGATCATGAAAAAATACATGATTACGAAGATGAGGATAATCATGACCCAGAAACTCCACTGGGGATCCTGCGGCCCGCTTGCGGCTTCCAGCAGGTTAACTGATAAAATCATAGTGTTTGTTGGTTTGTTAGGTTATGTTGGAAATATAAATGGATTCGGCTTGTTCTTTCCTGCCCTCCGCACGGAGCGGCTATTTGAGCAGTTTACCCTGTTGTCTCAGGTCTCTCACGATGCTGTCAAGAGTGGCATTGACAAAACCTGCGTTCTTGGGCGAGCAGTAGCTGCGCGCTATGTTGATATATTCGTTGAGTGACACGTTCACGCTGATGGCGGGGAAATTCATTATTTCGGCTATGGCCGTGAGCATTATCACGAGATCCATGGTCACGATCCGCGAGATGTCCCAGTTGTATATGTGCAACTTGACCAGTTCCCGATATTCGTCCCTTTTGGTGAGCGTATACACCAGAAGATCGCGCCCGAACTTGCGGTCTTCGGGATTGTCGCTCTTGCTCAACAGCGGCTGGTCGTCGCCGTTTGCCTCCTCAAAGCGCTTGATAGTCTTCATCACGAAAGTGTCGATTACAAAGCGGTCATCATTCCAGTAGAGGGTCCAGTCTTCAAGAGCCTCGTCAATCAGCTCATTCTGATAGATGAACTTCTTGTAGAGAACTTTCCACAGGTCGCGGTCTTCTGCGTAGGAGCTGTCGCTGTTTTCCATATACGTCCTGTATTCTTCGCTCCCGACTATGTCGTTGTAGACCGAATGGACAACATCTTCGTGGGTAGTCCAGCGCAGTTTTTTGTGGCTCCGTACAAAACTCTCCAGCTGTCTGTTGCTCTGCAGCTGTGCGGCGAACCTGTTTGTCACGAACTTGTCGCCCGGCAGGGGCTTGCTCCCTCTTTCCGCCATGTTGGTGCAGTTCATTTCACGGCGCTGCGCTGCATAATCCGTTATGTCGCAAATGAGGTTCAGCATATGGTGGTAGAGGTCATCGGCTGCCGACAGGCTTTCGTCCATCTCGTCAAGGGCTTCCTCCATGCTCTTTCCTCCATTGGTAATGTGGGCATAAGCAAGCTGAACGGTCTTAATTCGGATTAATTCTCGGTTAATCATATATATGTTGAAAGTTTTCAGGCTCCACTCAAGCCTTTATGCGTTGCAAAAATAGGAATAAATTAATGAAAGACCAATGTTTTTGCGGAAAAAAGCGGCAAAGGTTTGGGCCTTGGATTGGCTTCCGGTTACAGTTGCAGGCAGTAGACGTTGGTTTCTTTGCGCCCGAACAGTTCGGAATAGATGTGGTTGGCCGCAAGGCGCGATGGACGCGACGTGAGCATGAGTCTGCCTCCGGGGCAGATATTTCGGGCCTGTTCTATGGCGTGGAGCACGAGCTCCCGCCCGTATCCTTGTCTTTGGTGTTGCCTCTCTACAACCAGATCTTCAAGCCAGATGTTGTCGCCCGTGGGTAGCCGGGTCACTGCCAGCGTGAACATGGCCACAGGAGCGGTGCCGTCTGGGGCACAGGCTGTGAACAGGTGAGTGTCTGGGCAAGCCAGCAGTGCAGTCAGTGTGTCGGAGTCCAAAGTCCGCGGCCGGGCAGTGAGATCCTGCAGCAGGCGGTTGATTTGCCGGCACAGTTCCGGCGACGACTCCGTGATACAGGTTACATTGAGTTTCATTGTGATTGATTGTGCGCGGTGCTTGCTGTCGGGACTATCTTGCGAGTTTCACTTTTCCGTTCTGGATATAGAACTGTCCCGGGCGCGGCTGCGTCAGGCGCTGGCCTCTGAGGTCATAGATGGCATTGTCGGCACGCGGCGGCAGGGCAGGGATTTGCGGTGTTTGCCGCAGTCCTGTGATTTCGTTGTTGTCGTCCTGCGCCTCCTGGATTGTCTGGTACACGCGCACCCAGTCGAATTTCGTTTCGTATGTGAACGAAGGGTCCGGTGCCGATGCCCACGAACCGTTGCCAACGCTCTGGTTCAGAATGATGTAGAAAGCCTTGTCAAATGGCCACTGTCCTTGGCTTAGCTGGCTTTCGTCTGTTGATTTGGAGTAGGTGAACACCTGGTCTCCGTCAAGATACCATGTCAGTTTGCCGGCTTCCTTGAGCAGTCCGAAAGTGTGCCATTGTCCGCTGTGTTCGCATGCGCGGTTGCCTCCGTTGCCTCCGTTGCCCAAATCGTAGGTCCAGTGGGAATGCACGGTGTTGTAAGCCCGGCTCTCGGTGTTGATGGTTTCCCAGATGTCTATCTCGCCGCAGGACGGCCAGCCGTCGCTCTGGTCGGCGGGCATGAGCCAGAAAGCCGGGAAGTTGCCGCTGTGGGGCGTGGTGAGTATGCGTGCCTCTATATAGCCGTGGTTGAACGTGAAACGTCCACGGCTTTCCTTGGCTCCCGATACCATTTGTCCGGTGTAGCCGCTGATGTCGCCGGGATTGGCGAAGCACCGGCATACGAGGGCACCGTTTTCCACAAAAGCCGTACGCGGGTCGTCTACGATGAACCGGTTCCACGCTGCGCTGTAGCGGGTGGATGTGCTCCAGAGACCGGCATCGGGTTCTTCGCCGTTGAACTCCTCTGCCAGCACGGTTTGGCGTTGCGACTGCGATGGCGTGGCGGAACCGAGGGAGAAGTCAACCTTTATGTTCATTTCGCCGTAGACACTGTCGGCAGGAATGGTGAAAGAATAGCTCGGCTTGCTCAGGGTGACGGTGAAGTGGCTCTGTGTGCCGTCGGGGCGAGTCGTGCATATTTCGGCTTTCTGGGCCGAATAGCCTGTTACCAGCGGCTGCGCATAGAAAGAGCATTGGCGGAAAGCGGCCAGTTCTACGGGTATCCCCTTGCCGGAAAGGACTGTACCGCCGGTGTCGTAAAGGGTCTTGCCAGTGAGTCGGCCGTTGGGAGTTTCGGCGGTGAGTGGTACAGTTCCCCGGTGTGCATAGACGGTAAAGTCTGACATGGCTCCGATAGCGGGGAAATACAGGCGTGCTTTGTAGAATCCGGTAGCGAGGTTTTCTGGCAGCGTGAGTGTTGTGGCGGCAGGCATGGCCTCGAGTGCGGGAGTGAAGATTCCGTCGCGGTTAAGGTCTACGAGCAGCATGGCTTGACCAAGCGAGAGGGCTTGTGTGATGCCGTCGGCGGTATGGCTGCCTGTCACGGACACCATGGTGTTGATGCCAGTACGCGCTGGGACGAAAGCTTTGCTTGTGAAGTCCTGATATGCCAAATCGGCTGTCTTGGGGGAGAATGTGCGTGTACGTGTGCCGGCTATGCGCAGTTGTCCGAGGGCGAGTCCGCTGACAGTCGTGCCAGCAGCGGGCACGAGGTTGACGGCACGGCTCGTTTCGTCTGCCAGTGGCACCAAGTGAAGTCTTACAGCAATGTCGCCGTCAGTCATGGTAGCCGGAATGGTGAGGGTGTCTCCGTTGACGGCAAGGAACGAGAGGGTGTCGTCAACATATTGCGGCGTGCCGTGGACAAGGGATTCCCCCTGCAGGTTGTAGCCGTGGCGCACGCTGACCGAGCGCACGATGCTGTCGGTGCTGACGGAACCGCTTATGTCTATCTTGGCAGGAAGCCCGAACGATACCGTGGCAGTAATGGCGGCTTGTTGGCTGTCATTGGTGTAGACGGCGAGGGTGGCCTGGTCGGAGCGTATCACGAGCCTGGTGTCGGCAATGGCTCCGCCGTTCGTGATAATGTCATTGCCTTCTATATTGCTGCCGGCTGCGTCAATACAGTTCCAGTCTACCTTATAGCGCATACGGTATACCCCGGGTCTGATGTCCTTGGGCAGGGTGAACGATGGTGGGGTGAACACGTTGGTGTTGGTAAGGTCTTCGCCGAGGCTGTTGTGACCGTTGTAGTAGCTGTATGAAACCACATCGGCATTCTCGGCGGGCGTGCCGTCGTCCTGCAGCGTGCAGTCAAACTCGCCGTCGTTGTTGAAATCAATGTACACATAGGTGTTCATCCATGTTCCCGTCCACGAGAACGAAGGGGTCAGTGTTTCACCTGGGCGTGCGGTCAGTGATTTTCCCAGCAAGTCCTGATAGAGCAACTTGTTGGAGGACTGTGCTACGGCTATGCTTTGACTGCCCGCTGACGGCGAGGTGAGACCTATAGCGTTGAGGGCGCGCTTGGGGTGGGTGTGCTCCGCGTCTTTTCCGGCGTTTATCGGGTAGTCATCGGCAAGTGCGGCGGTAGCGCATAGAAGCAGAATGGTTGACAGAATGTGTTTCATGACGAAGTGTCTGGTTTTTGCGTGTGTGATATGGGGCAAATATAGCGATTTTTTTCGTGTAGGGACGGACTGTCGGTGTAAAATGTGCGGTGCAGTACCCGCGAATGTCGTGTGGACGGCACGAGAATGCCGCCTTTGGCGCGTCTGCCGGGACTGCTTGTATTGCCAAAATGGCAGAAATCAGAGTTTGGCACAAATGGTGATTTTATTCAGGCAGAAAACAAAAACAGATACATATGAACTTAGACAAATTTACAATCAAAGCAGGCGAGGCACTGCAAAAGGCCGTAAAAAAGGCGCAGCAGAATTCGCAGCAGGCCATAGAGCCGGAACACCTCTATTGGGGACTGTCTCAGGAGGGCGAAAACGTGATGGGGTTCCTGTACGGAAAGACGGGGGTGAATGCCGACAGTCTCAACCGCGCGGTTGAGGCGCAGATCAGCTCGTTGCCAAAGGTCACCGGCGGAGATCCCGTGTTGGGGCGCGACACTCAGCGCGTGGTTTCCAGAGCGGAGGAACTGGCTTCCAAAATCGGTGACGAGTTCATTGGCATAGAGGTGCTGCTTGTAGCCATACTTGACACCGACTGTACTATGAGCCGTATAATGAAGGATGCCGGCTTTACGCGTCAGGCTCTTGTGAAAGCCATAGAGGAACTCCGTGGTGGTGAGAAAGTCAAGTCCGCTTCGGCAGAAGACAATTACCAGTCGTTGGAGAAGTATGCGCGCGATCTCGTGAAAGCCGCCCGGGAGGGCAAGCTTGACCCGGTAATAGGACGAGACGAGGAAATACGCCGGGTGTTGCAGATTTTGAGCCGACGCACCAAAAACAACCCTATTTTGCTTGGCGAGCCGGGTACTGGCAAGACTGCCATAGTGGAGGGACTGGCCAACAGGATAATGAAAGGCGATGTGCCGGAGAACCTCAAAAACAAGCGGTTGTTTTCCCTTGACATGGGTGCACTGCTTGCCGGGGCCAAATACAAAGGCGAGTTCGAGGAGCGTCTGAAGAGCGTGGTCAAAGAGGTAGAGCGTTCGCAGGGGGAGATAATCCTGTTTATTGATGAAATCCATACCCTCGTTGGTGCGGGCGGAGGACAAGGAGCCATGGATGCGGCCAACATTCTCAAACCGGCCTTGAGCCGAGGAGAATTGCGGAGCATCGGTGCCACCACTCTTGATGAGTACCAGAAATATTTTGAAAAGGACAAAGCCCTTGAGCGCCGTTTTCAGGTAGTCATGGTAGATGAGCCTTCTGTGGAAGACAGCATCTCCATATTGCGCGGCATAAAGGAACGCTACGAGAACCACCACAAGGTGCGTATACAGGACGATGCGGTGATAGCCGCCGTGACACTGTCGGAACGCTACATCACCAACCGCTTCCTGCCTGACAAGGCCATAGACCTTATGGATGAAGCCGCCGCCAAATTGCGTATAGAGCGTGATTCCATGCCCGAGGACCTTGATGAACTGCACCGCAAGATAAGTCAGCTTGAAATAGAGCGCGAGGCCATCAAGCGCGAGAACGATCAGGACAAGCTCAGACAGCTTTCTTCGGAAATATCCTCGCTCAAGGAACAGGCGGATTCCATGCAGTCTAAGTGGTTGCACGAGAAGGAACTGGTGGACAAAATCCAGAGGGACAGGCAGGAGATGGAACAACTGCGGTTTGAAGCCGACCGTGCGGAGCGCGAGGGCAACTATGCTAAGGTGGCGGAGATACGCTACGGCCGGCAGCAACAGTTGGCGGCGGATATTGAAACCGTCAGGAAGCAGTTGACATCATCGCAGGAAGCCGAGACCATGGTGAAGGAGGAAGTCACTCCCGATGACATCGCCGAAGTGGTGAGCCGCTGGACGGGCATACCCGTGACGCGTATGCTCCAGAGCGAACGCGAGAAGCTGCTGCGGATGGAGGATGAGCTCCATCGCCGCATCATAGGCCAGGATGATGCCATCAGGGCGGTGAGTGATGCCGTGCGGCGCAGCAGGGCAGGGGTACAGGATCCTAAACGGCCTATCGGTTCGTTCATCTTCATGGGCACCACGGGCGTAGGTAAGACAGAGTTGGCCAAAGCTCTGGCGGAATATCTTTTCAACGATGAGACGATGATGACCCGTATAGACATGAGTGAGTATCAGGAGAAATTCAGCGTGAGCCGGCTCGTTGGTGCGCCTCCCGGATATGTAGGCTACGATGAGGGCGGACAACTCACCGAGGCTGTCAGGCGCAAGCCGTACAGCGTGGTCTTGTTTGATGAGATAGAGAAAGCCCATCCCGATGTGTTCAATATCCTGTTGCAGGTGCTTGACGATGGACGGCTGACCGACAACAAGGGGCGCACCGTCAACTTCAAGAACACCATCATCATCATGACCAGCAACCTCGGCAGTCAGTACATACAGGAGCGCATGGCGGAGATGGAGGGCAAGGACGAAAGTGAACGGGCTGCCATAATGGAGCAGACACGGCAGAAGGTACTTGAGATGTTGAAGCAGAACATACGCCCGGAGTTCATAAATCGTATAGATGACATTATCCTCTTCAGCCCGCTCACTCGCCAGCAGGCAGACGACATTGTGAGACTGCAGATCAAGGGTGTCAACGACAACCTCAAGGCTAATGGACTTGAACTTCGCGTGAGTGATGCTGCCGTACATCTTCTCGGAGGACTGGGATACGACCCGGAGTTTGGTGCCCGTCCAATAAAGAGAGCCATTCAGCATTACCTGCTGAACGACCTAAGCAAGGCTATTCTCGGTGACGGCAAGCTTGATTGTACCAAACCCATTCTTGCGGATGCCGAGGACGGAAAGATAGTGTTCCGTCAGGCGTAAGACCCATGCAGAAATGACACAAAAAGGCCGCGGCCTTTTTGTGTCTGCGCAGTGTGCGTGTCAGTGACTTTCCATACTGTCCAGAACGTTGTTGATCACCAGGCCTGCCAGAGTAAAGCCGAAAACAGCGGTGACATGGACAACGGAACCGTTTATCCGGGCTTTCAGTGGGTCGGCGTAGGATGAGGGGGCGATGGCTGTCGCATTGCCCCTGTTGGACAGAACCTCGGGACTGTAGACGCACAGGAATTTGCGGTTCGGATAGATTCCGGTGTGCCTGAATTTTCTGCGCAGTGCGCGGGCGAGTGGGCATCCCTCGACTTTCCAGAATTCGTCTACCTTGATTTTCAGTGGGTTTAGTTTGAGGGCAGCTCCCATTGAGGAGAAGAAACGGCACCGGGCAGAGGTGGCATTGAGGACGAGCAGTACTTTGTCCTGCAGACTGTCTATGGCATCAATGACAAAGTCATAGGAGTCAAGGTCAAAGTCGCGGCACGTCTGCCTGTTATACGGTTTGCATAACGCGGAGATATCGGCCAGAGGATTGATATCGGCAAGGCGGCTGCGCAACGCTTCGACCTTGCTCTGTCCCACGGAAACTGTAGTTGCCATGAGTTGGCGGTTGATGTTTGAGACATTGACACTGTCGGGATCAACAACGGTGAGATGCCCTATGCCCGAACGTACAAGCCCTTCGGCGCACCAGCTGCCCACTCCTCCCGCGCCAAGAAGAAGTACCCTCTGGTGCTGCAGGTGTTGCAAGGCATCGTGACCCAGAAGAAGCTCGGTTCGGTCGAATATTTCTGCTGTATGTACTGTCATGTGTGGAGTCTGATAAATCGTGATCCCGAAAAACAGTGCAAAATTACTGCTTTGTTGCGCAATGGCGGCAACAGAAGACCAACAATTGTATCCTCTTCTGAGGTCTGTTCCGTCGCGTTGTTGCCCGATCTCGTTTTCTTGCACAAGCGAGGGGAATTGCTACGATTGTACAAAAAAGATGCGTTTTTTTGTTCTGTCATGAAAAAAAGAACTACCTTTGGAGAAATTTTGAAGAATTGAATATTAAAAGTTGCGCCCGACACGGATAGAGGGAAAATAACATGAAGAAAAGTATCTACAGGCAGGTTTGCCTGATAGTGGCGATGATTTTGACAGTGTCTTGTTCTGACAATGCCAAGGTGAGAGAGTTGCTGGAGCAGATTCCTGCCAGTGCGGACATTGTGGTGGCGGGTAATCTGAAGACCATAGTCGAATCAGCCGGTGGAACGGTGGAAGACTCCAAAATAAAGATTCCCTCCAATATCATGGAAGCCTTGCCTGCCGGGGCTGCGAAAGACATTGACAAGGCCAACTCTTTTCTGAAGAGATCGGGTATCGACCCCGAGGCCTGTGCTCTGGTTGTGGACTATGTGAAAGACAAGCCTGTCGTGGTGTTTGCCATTGCCGACAAGGAGAAATTCATCGGGACTCTGGAAGACGAGGGGTTCAAGGAAAAGACTATGGACGGCAAAGCTGTTGCATATGTCAAGAAAGTATTCGAAGGCTATGAGCCTGAATACGACGACTATGGATATGTCGTGGTGAACGGCTCTTATGCCTATTGGATGGACAGAGTATGGGTAGGGAGCAGTTTCAAACCGCTGCAGTATCTTCAGGAACTTGTTGAGGAAGCAGAAGACAAGAACGTGGCGTCTACTGACTATGGAGACTATATGACGGACGGCAATGCTGGCGGAATTGCCTTCAGGTTTCCCGAGAAAATCAAGATGGAACTGCGAAAGAGCGGTCTCCCCTCTGATGTGCTTTCCATGTATGATGGCGTGATATGCCTGCGTAGTGAACTGTCGGACGACAAATGCACCGTGGGCATGAGAATGTATGACAAAGACGGAAAAGAGATGTCCCATGACATATACAAGGAGTATATGGATGTGTCATCTACGATTACCCCTGACGCTCTCGCCTTGCTTGGAAAAGACGAGTGCATGATATATGCGGCCAGTCTGAAAGGCGTGAACTGGGACAAGTACTCGGAACTGGTGTCGGGCATGGCAGGACTGTCGCGTGCAGACCGTGCGGGACTTGATGCCGTGTTTTCCTACATGGAGAAGATAAACGGTACTGTGGCGATAGGGTTTGGTCTGACCAATGGTATGGAGTCGATAGACAACATAAGTGATGGGAGAGATCCGATGGCACAGTTCTCTACGACGATAGTAGTGGAGACAAAGGAGGGAAAGGCCGCCAGGCTCATGGATGACATGAAGGGTCTGTTGGAGAATATGGGGATGCCGTTTGAAGAAACCGGTTCGGGCTTCTCCATAAATCTTGGGAGAGCCGGCATGCCGGACGGTTCGCTGTATGCAAGGCAGTCGGGCAATTTCATTGCCGTGGCGAACCACCCTGTGAAGGATTCCAACGATAACCCTTTGGTACGGGAAGCAGAACTGTCTGACTATCTTGGAGCGTTCTGTATTGGACTGGACAAGGACAACCGGCTCATGAAAGACCTGAAGATAGACAACAACGTGAAGTTTTTGTTGTGCAGCAAACCCAAGACATTCGAGACGGAGCTGACGCTTGAGGTTGACGGCGACGGCAATGCCGGGGTGTTGGCAAAGATCGCTAAAATAATCATCGGTATTGCATCCCGTACATCAGGGACTGACTATGCATCGGATGGCAACACCGGAGAGGACACGGACGTTGCAGACTATGTCATGGAATCAGATTCCATCCTTGGGTTTAATTTTGAAGACTAAGGTTTCAGCCGACGTACAGGCAAAAAAACTGCAGTCATGTGACGATGGAGGCTATCACCATTAGAAATCTCCTGCCTTCCGTATTCGCAGGTATGGAGGACACCGAAAAGATTCGTTCTTCCCACATGTGGGGAGAACGGTCTTTTGTGTTCCGGCGTGGCTGCCGGCTTTGCATCCAAGCGGAGTCGGGCAGTGGGAAGTCGTCATTGCTGAGCTTCATTTTCGGTCTCCGCACTGATTATTGCGGTGACATCCTTTTTGACGGGATGAATACAAGGGAACTGGATGTGGAACAATGGTGCGGAATCAGGACTTCTGTCCTGTCGCTTATGCCACAGGACATGGCTCTGTTCCCGGAACTGACAGTGGCAGAGAACATAGACTTGAAGAATAGGCGCACGAACCACAAGAGCCGCGCCCAGATTCTTGAGATGCTGGAGCGGATGGGTCTGGCAGACAAATACAACGCTCCGGCAGGCAAGCTCAGTATAGGGCAGATGCAGAGGGTGGCCCTCGTTCGCTCTGTGTGCCAGCCTTTCTGTTTCATTTTCCTTGACGAACCGGTAAGCCATCTTGATTCCCGCAACAATCGTATTGTGGCAGAGATGATATCCGGCGAGGCGGAACGGCAGGGGGCAGGCATTGTTGCCACATCTGTTGGCAATCACCTGCTACTTGACAATGCACAGTTCATATCGTTGTAGATGGAAAAACCCGGTTCCAAACGTGAAATATGGAATTTGCTCAGGAGGAACATTTCCGTGGGGCAACTTCTGGGATATGCAGCGGCCAATGTGGTGGGATTGTCGGTTATTCTTGTGGGCATCATGTTTTTTGCCGACAGTCGGCAGTCAGCGGCTGATGATGACAGATTCTTCTCTGACGACTATATTGTCCTCTCCAAAAAGGTGGAAGGTATTGGGTTCACTCCGGTAGGCTTTTCTCCTGAAGAGATAGATCGGATCGGGAAGCAGGAGTGGGCGGTAAAAGTAGGAAAATTCACGGCATCGCAGTTTGCCGTCAACGGAGCCGTGAACATGGGCGGTCGGGGGCTTTCAACATACCTCTTCTTTGAGTCCGTGCCCGATGACTTCTTTGACGTGACCCCACGCGATTGGCATTTTGACCCGCAGGAGAGATTTGTTCCGATAATATTGAGCAAAGACTATCTCACGCTCTATAATTTCGGCTTTGCCATACCGCAGGGGCTGCCGCAGGCGAGCGAGAAGATTGTGGGTGCCGTGCCTATCACATTGAGCCTCACGGGCAAGGACAATGTCACGGAGTATTTCGAAGCGGCGGTAGTGGGTTTCTCGTCCCGTCTTAACACCATAGCCGTGCCGCAGGATTTTATGGACTGGGCAAACCTGCGCTACGGTACGGGTGAGGCGCAAAACACATCGCGTCTGATAGTGAAAATCAACAGGTTTGCATCGGCCGACATGAACAAATGGCTGGAAGACAACGATATGGAAATTGCCGGCGACAAAGGGCAGACGGGCAACATTTCAATTTTTCTTGGGGTGGTATCGAAAATGGTGGCAGCAAATGGCATGGTAATCAGTGCTCTTGCACTGTTTATACTGACGCTGTCGATTTTCCTCTTGTTGCAGAAAAGCAGCGAGACAATAAGGAAGCTTATGCAGTTGGGCTTCTCTCCGCGTGAGATAAGCCGCTACTATGAATTGACAGTGGCTGCAGCAAATATTGTCATCACGGCAGTGGCACTTGCCGCCGCCGTCAGCTGCAGGACGCTGTGGACTGCCCAACTGTATGAGATAGGTCTCGGTGGCGCGTCGGCAGTCCCCGTACTGTGTACGGCACTGGCATATCTGGTGTGCGTGACGGCATTCAATGTATACGTAATCAGAAGAAAGATGTATGACATATGGGAAAATGGGAAACGGCACAAAACCGATGCGGCCGGCACAGGGATTTTCTGCTTGTTTCCGCACGCAAAGAGATGGCTTGCACCGCTTTTGTCCCGAAAACCATGGTAAATGGTTATCGGACGACCGTGTGGTGAAAAGATAAAATTTGTGTCAATCACGTAGTCGGTGTTCTGTCCTGGTCATAAAAGTATGGCAGTCTGACTACCCCACGACATCCCTGATTGCCGACCATGTATCACACAGGGACTGGAGTGACGGCAGTACGGTGTCTGCCCCCTCTTGCCAGAAGATGCTGTCGGGCAGAGGACCGGTGTTGCATGCCACGGTAAAAGCCCGAGCGCCTGCTCCGGAACGCACCCCAAGGGGAGCGTTTTCAACTACGATGGACTCCCACGGCATGACCATGGCCTTGTGCATGGCCATGAGATAGGGCTCGGGGTCGGGCTTGCCGTATCTCACATCGTAGCTTGTCACCATGAGGTCGGAATGGAAAACATGGGGGAAATCCATGTCAAGACGGTCGAGCAGGCTGTGTTGTCCGCTACCTGTGACCAGCACGATCTGGAATCCGTCGCTCTTTATCTGCCGCAGCAACGGCAGGACTCCCTGCATGGGTAGGGGACGGGGCATGGCGTTGTAATAATCGCACTTGCACCGGTAGATGTGTTCCGCCTCTTCGCTGGTCGTGTCGCGGTTGAATTGTTTGCGCGTGAATTCGTTGACCGTGGAAAATCCCGTGCGTCCCTCGTTCATGTAGACATCGTGGGCAGTCATGCCGAGACCGAAATCATCGGAGGTCTTGACCCACGACAGGGCATGGTTGGGCATGGAGTCGTAGAGAACCCCGTCCATGTCAAAGAATACGGCTTTGAGGTGCATTCTCTCAAAGCCGTTGTTCTTAAGGTATCGTTTCAATGCTGTTTGCATACAAAAGGCGTTTGGCTGTATTTTATTTTATACGTTCCTGTATTGCCTTGGTCTCATTCTCATAGCCGGGCTTGCCCAAGAGCGCGAACATGTTGCGCTTGTAGGCTTCCACCCCTGGCTGGTTGAACGGATTGACACCGAGAATAAGCCCGCTGATTCCGCAGCCTTTCTCGAAGAAATAGATTAGTTGCCCGATGTTGTATTCATCGATGGCATCAATGGTGATGCGTATGTTCGGCACGCCGCCGTCCACATGAGCGAGCCGTGTGCCGAGTTCCGCCATCTTGTTCACTTCGTCTATGCGTTTGCCTGCAAGGAAATTGAGTCCGTCGAGATTTTCGCTGTCAGAGGGGAAAAGCAGTGTGCGGTTGGTGTCTTTTACCGAGATGACCGTCTCGAAGATAGTGCGTTCACCGTCCTGAATCCACTGTCCCATTGAGTGGAGATCGGTGGTCAGGTCAACCGATGCGGGGAAGATGCCCTTTCCGTCTTTGCCCTCTGATTCCCCGTAGAGCTGCTTCCACCATTCTGACGTGAAATGCAGTTTCGGATGGTAGTTGGCCAGTATCTCAATCTTTCTGTCTCCCTCATTGTAGAGGGCGTTGCGGGCGGCCGCATAGACGGCACTGGGGTTCTGGTTGAAAGGTATGCCTGGTGCAGTGGCTTTCTCCATGTTCTGGGCACCATCAATGAGCCGCTCTATGCTGAAGCCTGCACAGGCTATCGGCAGAAGTCCGACCGGGGTGAGTACGCTGAAACGCCCGCCCACGTTGTCAGGAATGACGAACGAGGTGTAACCCTCCTTGTCTGCGGTCATGCGTGCAGCGCCTTTTTTTGCATCGGTGATGGCCACTATAACCTTGCGTGCCTCCTCCTTGCCCCGCTGCTCCTCGCATTGTTTGCGCAGAAGGCGGAACGTGAGTGCGGTTTCGGTGGTGGTCCCGGATTTGGAGATATTGATGATGCCAAAGCGTTTTGTCTTGAGATAATCAGTCAGTTCGGCCAGATAGTCTTCGCTGATGTTGTTGCCGGCAAAGAGGATGTCTGGATTCTCTCCGTTGTTGACGAGCCACTGGAAACTGTTGCCGAGAGCCTCGATTACTGCCTTTGCGCCAAGATAGCTGCCGCCGATGCCGGCTACCACGATAGTGTCGCAGTTTTGGCGTAGAACTTGTGCGCAGCTGTTGATGCGGTCTATGAAATCAGCCGTGATGCTGGAGGGCAGTTTTACCCAGCCGAGGAAATCATTGCCCGGACAAGTGCCGTCAACAAGAGCCTTGTTGGCTTTGTCGGCACGCGAAGCATAGTTCTCCACCGTTCCTTCCGGGAGGAACGCCGAAGCTTTTGTGATATCTAATGTCAGCATATTTTGTTTGTGATGTTTGTTCTACGGATTTGTTTGCTGCAGTTTCTCAAGCCATCCGGCGATGTCGCTGACGGAGGGCTTTTGGATGCCGGCAAGTTTGTATTTCTTTATGGTTTCGCCTATCTGTTGTTGTATTTTCTGCGGATTCTGGTCGCGCATGGAGTCTGCCGTGTTGTAGCCGCATTTCTGGAGTATGGGTACAATGTCTTCGTCCGCTCCAAGGGCGGTGTATTTGTCGGCGGAATCCCGCGCGGCTTTTTTCTCGGGTTTCATGGTCGGGAAGAGCAGTACTTCCTGGATATTGGGCTGGCCGGTCATCAGTATGGCGAGGCGGTCAATGCCGATGCCGATGCCCGATGTGGGTGGCATGCCGTATTGCAGGGCGCGCAGGAAATCCTGGTCAATGACCATGGCCTCGTCATCGCCCTTGTCGGCTAGCCGCATCTGTTCCTTGAAGCGTTCCTCCTGGTCAATGGGGTCGTTGAGTTCGGAGTATGCATTGGCCAGTTCCTTGCCGTTGACCATGAGCTCGAAGCGTTCTGTCAGTCCCGGCTTCGAACGGTGCATCTTGGTTAGCGGTGACATTTCCACGGGGTAGTCGGTGATGAATGTGGGCTGAATGAAAGTCCCCTCGCATGTCTCGCCGAAAATCTCGTCAATCAGTTTGCCCTTGCCCATGGTCTCGTCAACCTCGATGCCGAGTTCTTTGGCTATATTGCGTATCTCGTCTTCGCTCTTTCCGCAGAGGTCGTGCCCGGTCTTCTCTCTGATGGCGTCAAGAATAGGCAGACGGCGGTACGGGGCTTTGAAGCTCACGGTGTTGTCGCCAATCTTTACTTCGGTGGTGCCGTTAACTGCTGTGCAAATCTTTTCAAGCAGCTGTTCGGTAAACGACATCATCCAGTTGTAGTCCTTGTAGCTCACATAGAGTTCCATGCAGGTAAACTCGGGGTTGTGGCTGCGGTCCATTCCTTCGTTGCGGAAATTGCGCCCGATTTCGTAGACTCCTTCAAAACCGCCCACAATAAGCCGTTTGAGGTAAAGCTCGGTGGCTATGCGCAGATACAGGTCGGTGTTGAGTGCATTGTGGTGTGTGATGAACGGGCGCGCCGATGCTCCGCCGGCAATCTGCTGCAGGATAGGGGTCTCCACTTCTGTAAATCCCGCATCGTCAAACACCTTGCGCATGGTGCGTATGATGGTGGCACGCTTCTCAAACGTTTCCTTGACCCCCTTGTTGACAATGAGGTCTACGTAGCGCTGGCGGTAGCGCAGTTCCGGATCTTCGAAAGCATCGTACACTTGACCGTCTTTCTCTTTGACCACAGGCAGCGGTTTTAGGCTTTTGGACAGGAGAACAAGTTCTTGGGCGTGAATGGAGACCTCGCCGGTCTGCGTGCGGAATACAAAGCCCTTGACCCCGACAAAATCGCCTAAGTCAAGCAGGCGTTTGAAAACAATGTTGTAAAGGTCTTTGTTGTCGCCCGGGCAGATGTCATCGCGGGTGATGTAAACCTGTATGCGCCCTTTGGAGTCCTTTATTTCGGCAAAGGAGGCCTTCCCCATGACTCTTTTGCTCATCATGCGTCCGGCAATGCACACCTGTCGTGGCTCTTCTCCGTCTTGGTATTCGTTCTTTATGTCCACGCTGAATGCATCCGTGGGGTATTCGGCTGCCGGATAGGGGTCAATGCCGAGTTTGCGCAGTTCGTCAAGACTGTTGCGGCGCTGAATCTCTTGTTCGCTAAGTTCCAGTACGTTCATGATAGGAGGTGTTGCAAGGTGCGGAGTCCACTCCTCGCGTTTGGGCAACGCTCCTATGGACTCTGGACCTGTATTTGGCAAATCGGCGCAAAGTTACTAATTTTATCCCTAATATGCCAAGGTGGAGGCTCTCTTTCCGCTGTATATGCCGTATGGTTTGGGAGAGTGTGCCTGATTCTTTTTTCCGCAGAAACGGATTGTGTGATACGTCTTTATATCATATGCAGTCCCAGTTCCTTGACGGCCTTGTTGAAATCCGGATAGTCCTCGCGCATTTTGTTGAGCAGCGCGGTGGGATTTGTGATGACCTTGATAATCTCAGACGGGATTATCGTGGTTTGTATTTTTATGTCGTCAAGTTGGAATGCCTTGTTGAGCGAAGACTCGATAAACGGAATGAATTCTGCGAAGTCCTTTATGGAACGTTCATCGTGTAGCGAAACGACTATGGTATGGTCGCTCTTGCATTCCAGAGGCATCGCAAGCATTCTCTGCGACATCGACACACTGCTTGCCTTGATTGCCTCACTGCACACATTCCACTGTGTCTCAACTTGCTTCTGGGAGTATAGTATGGCAACGTTGGCGTCATCCTCTTCCCGGTCGGTGTCGTAGTCGTTTCCGGCAGCAATGACAGCTGGCTCCGGCTCGGCAACTCTGTTTGCCGCTTCGGTCTCCTGTGTTGCAGTGCTGTGGGCACGCGCCATTTGCAAAGCCTCTTTCAGCGAAATGCGTTTGGGTTTTTCTGCTGTCTGCCGTTGTTGATGGGCGGCAACGGTCTTTGTGGCAGGCTGTGTCTCTGTTTTACTTGCCTGCTCCTGCGAAATGATGCCGCTCTGTCCGCTGTCGTTGTAGGCATGATTTCTCTGTGTCGCTGCGGTTTGCGTCATTGCCGCCTGCAGCCTGTCTGTTTGTTTGAATAGTGGTTTAAGTCTTCTCGTAGGGCAATGCCCCGAGTTGTCGCCATCGTCATCACTGAACTGTGCGGCTTCGATGAGCGTTATCTCCACGGAGAGCCGCTTGTTGAGCGTGGTCTTGTAGTTGTTGCTGCAGCGGTCAAATGAACGGATGGCGTAATACAGGAATTTGGCGGAACATTTCTGTGCTTGCTCCGTGTAGTGTCGGTGCTGGCTTTGCGCCGCGTTGAGCAAAGGCAGCGTCGACGGGTCGCGGCTCATCAGGAGGTCGCGGCAGTGCGATGCCAGCCCTGCCATGAATACTCCGCCGTTGAATCCCTTGTTCACGATTTCGTTGAAAAGCAACATACTCTCCACGATTTCGTGTTTCACAAGGAAATCCGTCATCTTGAAATAGTATTCGTTGTCAAGGGCATTTATACACTGCAACACACTCTCACTGGTGATGTTGCCTTGCGAGAAATTGCTTACTTGGTCAAAGATGGACAGGGCATCGCGCATCCCCCCGTCGGCTTTCTGCGCTATGATGTTGAGCCCGGACTCCTCGTAGACAATGTTTTCCTTTGCCGCCACCATCTTGAGATTGCCGACAATATCACCAATCTCCATACGGTTGAAATCGAAAATTTGGCAACGCGACTGGATGGTGGGAAGTATTTTGTGTTTCTCGGTAGTGGCAAGAATGAAGATCACGTACGATGGCGGCTCCTCAAGCGTTTTCAGCAAGGCATTGCTTGCGGCGGCCGACAGCATGTGTACCTCATCAAGGATAATTACCTTGTATTTGCCCAACTGCGGCGGAATGTAAATCTGGTCTATTATGTCGCGTATGCCGTCAACGGAATTGTTGGCGGCGGCGTTGAGTTCCTGCACGTTTACGGAACGCTGCTCGTTGAAGCTGACGCAACTCTCGCATTCGTCGCAGGCCTCGCCGTTTGGCAAGGGATGAAGGCAGTTGATGGATTTTGCGAAGATGCGCGCACAAGTGGTTTTGCCCACGCCGCGCGGACCGCAAAACAAGTAAGCCGAGGCGAGTCGGTTGTTTTGTATGGCCTTTTTCAGGGTGTCGGCAATGGACTGCTGTCCAACGACATCCTCAAATTTTTTCGGACGGTATTTTCGTGCAGAGACAATGAAATTGTCCATAGATGGCAATGGTGTCTTTATTTCAGTTTGAGAACCTTGGTCAAGATCTCCTCCATCACCTTGTAGCCGGCCAGATTGGGATGTACGGCATCGCGGGCATATTCTTTCTTGAGCGAGATGCCGTCTTCGTCCACAAGGGCGGAGAAATAGTCTATGTAGGTTATCTTGTTTGCCTTGGCGTATGCTTCTATGAGTCTGTTGAGCTTCTTCACCTGCTCGGGCGTGTCATTCACCTGCTGACGCCAGCCGATGCTTGCGGCCGGGGTTACGGAACACAGGTATGGCCTTATCCTGTTCGCCTTTGCCAGTTCTGCCATCGATATGATGTTGCCCAAGATGTTCTCTGTGCTTATCCGGCCTTGATTGAGCGCAATGTCGTTGATTCCGCACATTATCACCGCACAATCGGGCTTAAGGCTTATTACATCTTGGCGGAAACGCACCAGCATCTGGCTGCTGACCTGTCCGCTTATTCCGCGTCCCACCAGATTGTTGGCCTCAAGCCACTCCGCGTCAAGCTCTGCCCACCCCTCCGTTATGGAGTTGCCCATTAGCACGGCTCTCGGGCGTTTTGTCACTTTCTCGTTTTCCTTGGCGTAGCGGCGGAAATTGGCCCAGTCCATGGTGTTGGCGCGGTTGCTCTCGTGCTGGCTGATAATTTGGCTGCGAATGGGCTTCAGCTGGTCTTCGCTGAGTTCCACCACCACTTTCTGTGCCTTGGCTACACAAGTCGCCGCAATCATGGCGGCTACTGCAACAAACCTGTTCATGCGGTAGTCTCCGGCTCTGTTGTCTCGGCAGTGGATTCCGGCTGCTCTGCGGTCGCCTGTTCTGCCTGTTGCTTGTTTATCTTGTCTGCCAGACTTGCGAGATCCGCCTTGAGGTTCTCGATTTTCTTGAGCATGGAGTCAATAAGCACAGATCCTTTTTTTGAGGTCGAGGTGAGGAAAGTTATATTGTTCTCATAGGTGGCAAGTTCGGCTTTCTTGTTTTCGTAGGCACGTATAAGACTGTTGCCCGCAGGTGCGATGCGCTCGCCTTCGCCGCGTCCGGACTTCGGCTGCCGTCGGATGCGCAGGTTGAACTCCTTGTCGAGCTTGTCAAGGACATCCCTGTACTTGGCGTATATCTTGTCCTTGTTCTTGTATGGCACGTGCCCTATGTCGTTCCACTCGTCCTGCAGCTGCTTTACGGCATCGGCCACTCCCTCGCCACCTTCTATGGCAAGGGCTTCCAGCTTCTCTATGATGGTCTTTTTCTTCCCGAGGTTTTCGCCCTCTTCTTTGTGCTGGTCGCCGAGAATGGTCTTCTTTTTGTCGAAGAATTCGTTGCAGGCGTTGTTGAAGCGTTCCCATAGGCTGTTGGAAACCTTATGGGTGGTCGGACCGATTTCTTTCCATTCTTTCTGCAGCTGTATAAGCTCGTTGGTCGTGGCTGTCCACTGCGTGCTTTCTTTCAGTGACTCGGCCCTTTCCACAAGTGCGAGCTTCTTGGCGGCATTGGCTGCATGAATCTTCTTCTGCTCCTTGAAGAACTCCGATTTCTTGTTGAAGAAATTGTCGCAGGCCGCACGGAATCGCTCAAAAATCTTGGTGTTGGACTTCTTCGGTGCCCGGCCTATGGTCTTCCATGCTTCCTGCAGGGAGAGAATCTGTTTTGTCAGTCCGTCCCACTGGCTGAATCCTTGGATGTTTTCGGTCTCAATGGCTTCAATCTCTTCGCAGATGGCTGTCTTCTTGGCGAGATTCTCTTCTTCTTTTTCTTTCAGCCCTTCAAAATATTGTGCATGACGCTTGTTGATGGCCGAGGATGCGGTCTTGAAGCGTGTCCACAGGTCTTCCCTGATGTCTTTTGCCACAGGACCTATCTCGCGAAACTCCTGATGCAGCTGCTGGAGTTCGTGTGAGGCTTTGATGATGTCAGGGTCTTCCACAAGTTTCTCCGCAGCCTCGCACAGCAGGGTCTTGGCTTCAAGGTTCTTCTTGAAGTCATAGTCGCGCATGGCGGAATTGGTTTTCAGCAGGTCATAGAATTGATCC
>CAVHBF010000017.1:0-21984 GCA_963634195.1 Bacteroides thetaiotaomicron
GCCCGGGAACATATAGCGTCTGCTGCGGGCCTATCTGCCAGAACTTGCCTATGCTGCGGCCGTTTATCCACACAGCCCCCTTGCCCCAGCGGCTCATGTCAAGAAACACGTCGCCCTGCCTGTCAAGCGTAAACGTGCCGCGGTGGAAAGCCACGCCCTCCATTTCGTTCGCACGCGGTGTTCTGGTCTTGGGCATTTGCTTCAGTTTGTATAGCGGCAGCGGTGTGGTGATCCAGCCGACAAGTTTCTTGCTGCGGAAAGTCACGCTGTCCGTAATTCCCTTGAGATTGTCGAGCAGGTCAGGCCCGTAGTTGATGCGCCCCACGTTCTCAACCAGTATTTCAAGCCGTGCGCCAGAGGGGATATCGGCTTGCATCTTCGTCTGGTTGTGGCGGCGGTCAAGGGTGCCGATGCGCTTGCCGTTGACAAACACTATGGCATAGTCGCGCACGCTGCGTATGACCAGCGTGCCTTTGCCACCGTTGTCCACTGTCGTTTCGTAGTGGATATAGCCGAAGTCCTGGTTTGCGTCTTCCATGGTGAGAGGGTTGTCCGCCTTGATTCTCTGTCCGAATGCGGCACTGAGCGGCACACTGTCGTTCAGCTGTATTGGCGCGAAAGTCGCTATGGGGTTGAGCGGCGGCACATCGGGGAGTTTTTCCCCTGCTGGCAGGTGTCGTTGGGCCACTTCGCGGAAAGCGTAGTATTTGGGCGTGGGGTTTCCATATTCACCGAGCGGCGCATCATAGTCATAGCTTGTGGGCTGTGGCTCGTAGCCCTTGCCCACTGTGTTGGCCCCGTTGGTGTATGCAAAGTTTGTTCCTCCGTGGAACATGTAGATGTTCACGGACACTCCGTTGCCCAGCATCCAGTCAATCTGTCGGGCAGGGGACTGGAAATCGCGCTTGGAGTGGTTCTGTCCCCACACGTCAAACCAGGCCGGATAGAATTCTGCTACGAAATACGGACCGCCGGGATAGAAACGGTCTATGGCACGCTTGACCTCTTCGCCTACAGAGCCGTTGACCGTAGGCAGTATGCCTTGCAGATAGCCGTTTGGCATCTGCCCTGCACCGTCGCAGGTGATGAAAGGGGCGTTGAAGCCGGCTTCTTCAAGCATGGCCTTTATTTTGCCGAGATACACGCGGTCCTTGTCGTAAGACCCGTACTCGTTTTCTATCTGTACAAGGATGATGTTTCCCCCGTTGCCCACGCAATACTTGCCCACCTCCTTGCCAAGCCGGTCAAGATACCGTTTGCAGGCAGCGAGGAAGTCGGGATCGTCGCTCCGCCATTTCATGTGCCTGTTTTTCTGGAGCCAAAAGGGAAATCCGCCGAAGTCCCATTCGGCGCAGACGTACGGACCGGGTCGCAGCACCACATAGAGCCCTACCTCTTCGGCGGTGCGGATAAACTTCGCAAGGTCGGCCTCGCCGCTGAAATCAAATTTTCCGGGCTGCCGTTCGTGGATGTTCCAGAACACATAGGTGGAAATGCAGTTCAGTCCCATGGCCTTGGCGCGCATCAGCCGGTCGCGCCAGTATTCCTGTGGAATGCGTGGATAGTGCATCTCGCCGCAGAACAGCGTGACGGGTTTCCCGTTGAGAATGAACTTGCCGTTCTCGATTTTGAAATCGTCGGCAAAGGTGGAGCTCCATGATATGAGAGCCGCTGCGATTAGAAACAGGATTTTCTTTTGCATAAGGTCTGTGATGTTAAGGTGATTTGCGGAAGTCTCGTGGCTATTCTCCCCGTTGCTGTGTTTTCAGCTGTTCTTCAATGGGGTCGTCATATTGCTTTTGCAGCCTGCGCAACTCTTTCATGAGCCGTTTGGTCTGTTTCTCCGTGCCGGGGTTGCCGTATAGGTTGTTCATCTCGCCGGGGTCTGTGTTGAGATCAAACAGCTCCCAGGAGTCAACTGCGGTCTTGGGATTTTCCCCCGGGGCGGGATAGAAGTGTACGAGCTTCCAGCCGTCGGCGGTGCTCACACCGTAGTGCCGCCGCACGGAATGTTCGGCGGGATATTCGTAGTAGTGGTAGTAGAGGCTTTGCCGCCAGTCTTTGGGGCGCTTGCCCTCAAGCAGCGGCAACAGGCTCACGCCCTGAATGTCCTCCGGCACATCAGCCCCTGCAAGTTCAAGGAAAGTGGGGGCGTAGTCAATGTTCTGTACCAGTTCGGTGATGTCACCTTTTGCCACCGGCTTGTTGTAGTTGAGAGGCATCCGCATCACGAGGGGCGTAGAGTAGGATTCCTCGTACATGAACCGCTTGTCGAACCACCCGTGCTCTCCCATATAGAACCCCTGGTCGGAAGTATAGACCACGAGGGTGGTTTCCGACAGCCCTGTGCTGTCAAGGTAGTCGAGTATGCGTCCCACGTTGTCGTCAAATGTTTTGAGCACCTTGGCGTAGTCGCGCATGAAACGCTGGTACTTGAACTCTTTCAGAGCCGGCCCTGTGAGATGGCGGCTGCGGAAATCGAGGGCAAGCGAATCGTAGAAAGTGTCGTAGACGGCACGGTCGTGCGAGTCAAGCCTGCCTATGAACGACAGATATGAATCGGTGAGCCGCGTCTTGACGTTGGGGTCAAACATCTTGATGTCGTAGTCCATGGTCATGTCGGTGTCCGACGCGATGTCCATCTCCTGCCTTTGGGCGGCAAGGCGTCCTTTCCAGTCATCATTGAAATTGTCGGGTAGCCTGAATGTCACGTCCTCATACTCGCGCAGGTATTTCATCTCCGGCAGCCAGTCGCGGTGGCACGCCTTTTCGTGGATGAACAGGCAGAAAGGCTTGCCGGTATTCCGCTGCCCCTCCAGCCAATGGAGAGCCTTGTCGGTAATGATATTGGTAAGATAGCCTTTCTCCACGTGGTTTTTGCCGTCTTGGGTGATGAACGTGGGGTTGTAGTAGTCGCCTTGTCCGGGCAGGATTTCGTAGTGGTCAAATCCGGTGGGCGTGCTCACCAGATGCCATTTGCCTATGAGCGCGGTGCTGTAGCCGGCTTGCTGGAGGAGTTTGGGCAGGGTTTGCTGCGAGCCGTCAAAGATGCCGTGCTCGTTGTTGGTGAAGCCGTTTTTGTGGCTGTGCTTGCCTGTGAGCATACAGGCCCGGCTCGGTCCCGACAGCGAGTTGGCCACGTATGAGTTGACAAAGCGGACTCCGTTCTGTGCTATGCGGTCAAGGTTGGGGGTTTTGACGTGGGTCTTGTCATAGCACGACATCATTTGCATGGTGTGGTCGTCGGTCATTATGTAGACAATGTTCCAACGCTGTTGCTGCGCATGGACGGCCAGTGGAATAAGGGCCAGGGCAGGAATGGATTTCTTGTTCATGGATTATAAGGTGTTGGTGCGTTTCGCGTTTGTGTGGTTTTGTATGTAGCGGTTATTCCGGCGTGATGTCACCAGTGTTGGGCAGGTCGCGGAAACCCTCGCCGAAAGTGTCGTAGGCGTCGGTTATGACAATGAAGGAGTCGGGTTCCACTTTTTTTATCATCTGCTTGATGCGTGTCACTTCCTTTTCCTTCACCACGAGGAAGAGCATGTCCTTGTCTTCGCCGCTGTATAGTCCGGAACTCTTGATGCAGGTGGCCGAGCGTTCAAGGTCGTTGAGGATATAGGCGCGCAACTTGTCCATGCGTCCGCGCCCGATGATGAATATGATCTGTTCGTTTTTGAAGCCGTTGATGACCATGCTGACAATGCGCGAGGAAATGTAGATGGCAATGAGGGAGTAGAATGACAGATAGCAGTCGTCGGTAGCCTTGTTGTCCGTGCCTATGCCAAGTCCTATCACCACGAAGCCCGACAGTACCACGAGTGCGTCTGCAATGAAGATGGACTTGGAGAACCTGATGTGCAGGTATTTCTGCATGAACATCGCCACGATGTCCGTGCCTCCGCCGGTAGCCCGGTTGCGTGCCACCAGTCCGCATCCCGTTCCTATGAGGGCTCCGCCCATTATGGTGGTAAGCATAAGATGGTTGCTCAGGTCAAGGTGTCCTCCGGCAATGAGTGCCGGATCAAGGTTGTGAAGAGCTTCGGTGGTGGGATAGGCCAGCAGTGAGATGCCGTTCATGATCATTGGTGTCACGAGAGCGGCGACTATGGTGCGTATGCCGATGCTCTTGCCCAAAAAAGCCAAAGCCAGAACAAGCAGCGGAATTTCAAAGGTGTAGCTTATGGTGCCGACCTGTAGCCATGGCACAAGGTTGTGCAGCACGATGCTGAGACCGTAGATACCGCCGGGCACGAGATTGTATGGGTTGATGAAGAAAACGAACCCTGCGGCAGTACAGAGACAGCCGAGCATGATGACAAGCCAGTCTGCCCACCACGACAAGCGGGTGGACGGTTCGATGAATGTTCTAAGTCTGTTCATGGTGTTGTCAGGTTGTTTGTTGTGTCCGTCTGTTGTTGCAGCCGGAGAGGGTTTGCACGATGAGCGGACGGCTCGTTGTTATCCGGGGCGCGGCTACTTGACAAAGTAGTTGTCTATGAGCCGGCATTCCATGCGCTTGTCGCCTGAAGAGACAATGAAGCAGCCCTCCTTGTCGAGTGTGGTGACGGAGATCTCCACAGGTTTTGGACTGAGCATGGTGGCGGAGGAGAGGTCGAGATACAATTCCGTCCCGATGTTGTAGACCAGAAACCTGTCGCTGTTGCCCTGCCGCAGGAAACGCCAGTTGCGCCTGTTGTCGGTAGCGACACTGTCGGTAGTGAATGCCAGATTGTTGTCTTCGGTAGCCGCCACAGTCCCCTTGGCGGTAAGTATCTGGTATCCGCGCGTGCAGCCGAGGTGTTCAACCTTGACGGCTTTTCCATACTTGAGGGGATTTGCAGTGTGCGCCAGGAAATGCAGTTCCTGCGCCAGTCCGGCCGCATCGTCGGTATTTCCGCTGTTGTAGGCAGCCATGAGGTCGGTCATGTCTTCTTTCCGGTAATATCCGAACTTGCCGGCATTGTCAATATGTCTCTTTGCAAGAGTCTTGAGGGCGGAGAGTTTGTCGGTCTGTTCGGAAGCCTGGGCTATAAGCAAGTCCATTTCGCGCGTATGCTCCTTGCGCATGGCCTGTTCCATCCGTCCCCACAATGCATTGAGGTTGATGGTGTCTACGGGGGTGTTGTCGGTAGCCAGCGGCACAGTCTGCGCGCTGTCGTTGGCGGTGAGACTGTAGCCGCCCTGCTCAAGGTAGAAGCAATTGGGGTAAAGCTCCGTGGCCCCGTGCCCGTAGTCATAGCGCGGCTCGTGTGGCTTGCCCTGCGTGTGCCCGAATCCTACTTTGTTGCGGTTGTACCATTTCCCGTCGGTCAGAGAGTGGAGATATCCGTTGCGGTAGTAGGCACGCCGGTAGAATTCGCCACCGTCGTCGGTGAAATTCTCCAGAAACGAGTACCATCCCGACATATAGTGATTGCGGTCTGCCTCGCGCAAGGTGGACAGGTAGTGCCATTCTTTTTCGCCCGCTTCCTTGTACCACGCCGACACGAGTGTGTTCGTGTACTCTATGGTGGAGTCCTGCCCCATACTGCCTTTCACCGTGATGTCAAGCTTCTCGGGGCGGCATGTGGTGATGAACTGCACCCAATTGCCGCATTGCCAGTGCGAGTCAAGGATCATGGACTGTGTGCCTGTGCCTTCACCGCCAAAACGCTTGATACGTACGTCTTCGCCGTTGTCAAGAGCTCCCGAACGCAGATAGTCTGGCAGGTTGGCGTCGGCATCGGTATTGCCCTTGTCCCACATGGAGAACAGCACCCTGTGCCTGTTGTTGCCCATCCCCTCGTCATCGACAGTCTGGATTCCCATATAGCCGCTCAGCACTCCGAGCGACATGATGTAGGTGTTCTTGCGCTCGTATTCCTTTGGCAGCATCACTTCCATGTACGCCCAGTCGTAGGCTTCGCCTTTGGGGGCTGCCGGGTCGGTGGACTCCCAGCCCAGAAGGTGTACTGAGGGGGCCATGAAGATAGGCGAGGGCTTTACGCCAATGGAACTGTTGTTGCCTATCAGGAAATAGTTGACGCTTTTGAGGGCCGTCCAGTCCACGGCGGTCAGCCCGATGCGATACCATGACTTTGACGGCAGTTTGACGTTCCTGACAACGGCAACCGGTTTTCTGCCGTTGCGGAGTCCGGTCTTGACCGTCTTGTCGCAGATAGTCTTGCCGGTGTTGATTTCGGTTATCCTTATGTTGACTGATGCCCGTGCCTTGTCGCCGGCTTCGGCGGCGAGGGATATCGTCGCTTCCGACTTGTCAGCCAGCGCGTAGTACACCATTTCCTCGCCTTTGCGCAAGGGGAAAGCAGTGAATGGGGTCTTGAGACGTGATACGCCGGAAATCTGGCCGTTGAGTTCGCGGTAGCAGTACGCCCCCCACAGGGTATCCTGCCGGACATCCCCCCGGCTCAGCCGGTCTGCGGCAGATGACGGCAGGGCGGTCAGGGCCAGCGACAGGACTGCCGGCATCAGCGGAAAGAAAAGTCGTTTCATCCTGTTGGGCTATTTGTTCAGTGTGGTTTTGCGGTTCATTATCACTATGCCCTTTGTGTCGGGGTTTGTCTTGTGCCCTTGCAGATCATAGGCCTTGCCGTTACTGCCGGAGACCTGCGACTTGATGTTGTCTACTGCGGTTGCACTGTCGAAATCGAGGATGTATTGTGTTTCCTCAAGTCCGAGAGCGTCCATGTCTTCCTTGGGCACGTAGCACTGGTTGGCGTTGACGGTAGTTCCGAGCGCAAGAGCGAGTGCCGGTTTCGATGACTTGCTTGTGAAAGTGTAGAACGTCTTGCTCTTCATTCCGTTCTTCTTCAGCAGAGTGCCACATACGGCACCCCCGTTGTCATCGGTGTTCTGGCACGGTACAACCCCGAGCGCATATGAGCCGTAGGCTTCGCCCTTGAGTATGGCAGGCGTGCGTGCGGGCACGGTGTCGCCGAACTGTTCAAGTGAGGGGCCGTCTGGCGTGAATCCTGTGATGCGGTATGCGGCAAGCCCCTCTGGCAGTTTTGCGCCGAAGTCAAGGTACAGCGACTGTATGCCCGCAGAGTTGAGTGAGACCTTTATCTCCCTGGCAGGTTTCAGATACCACCGGGTGCCGTCTGCCCCGGTGCTGGCGGTCTTGACAGGGGCGGTCACTCCCGACAGCGAGGAGGGACCGTACTGTATGTCGCTTATGGTGTACTGTCCGCTGCCGGTGTGTGTCATGAAGAAAGCTGCGCCGCTGCCTGTTTCTTTCGTTGTGATGTTGACGCCCGGATTGTCGGAGAGACTTCCCAACGCCATTCCTTGCGCCGACAGCTCATGACCGCCGTTTTTCGGGCGTGCCGTCCACACCTGGTCGGCCTTGTTGGTGGCAGCCTTGTGGTAGGTGTAGTTGTCGGCATCGATGGTGAGACAAGGTTCCTGCTCGCTTTCGGCGGCTGCCGACACAACGGTAAACGCCTTGGTCTCGTCGGGGTTGAGCGAAATGGTCTGTGCGTTGTCAATGAGGTTTATCAGCCGTCCGGCGTTTTCTTCGGCGACGTTGCCGTTGTCGTAGAGCTCTTCAAGCTGGCGGAGTTCATCGGCATCAGTCCATGCGCCCAGCACGCCTTCGGGCATTGAGAGAATCTGGGCAGCCTTGTCCTTGTAGTCCTTGAACACTCCCGGAGCTTCCGTGCCTGCGATGATGTCTTCAACCGCCTTGCAGCTCGGCGTATAGCTCAGGTTGTCGTGGATATGGAACTGCGAGCCGTCGGCACTGTATGCCCCTGCCTTGACCGTTCCGTCGGCTGCGACATTGATTGCCGTGGAAGTGTTCTTCCCGAGATAGAATCCCCGTTTGTAGCGTCCGAACGAGCCGATGTTCTGCGGTTCGCTACTGAGCAGGGTTTCGCTGTCGAAATTGAGGTACAGCCCCAGCCCCATGTTGTAGACGGACATGGTGTTGTATTTGGTAGAGCGGCATATAATCCAGTTGGCGCACTTGTCGTCGCGGTCTTTCTGCCCCACCTTGAGGACGGGCTTCCCGTCCTGCATTTCCGCATACAGGAATCCCATGCCCTCCGTCTGCTGCAGCAAGTAGGCGCGCTGTATGCCTATGAAGTTGCGGGCTGTCACGTTGGCATAGCGTATGGTGTTGCAGTCGCGGGCCGTTTCCTTTATGGCGTTGGCCAGTGCCGTGATATCATCGGGTGCTCCGCCGTTGTAGGCCTCGCTGATAGCGGTTATGTCCTGTGTGCCGAAGTAGTTCAGCCCGCCGGCGTTGTCAATGTAGTCTTTGGCCAGTGAGACGATGTCCTGCTGTGCGTTGTCGGTCTGGAGCAGTGAGTCCACGCGGTGTGCCACCTGCTTGTAATAGTTGTTGCGGAAAGCCAGGCTGATGCGGTTGTACTTGTCGTCGATGTTGATGGTGTCCACACATTCGGTGTTGGTGGCGAGCGGAATGTACATGTCGGCGTCGTTGACCTGCCCGAAGCCCCCCTGCTCTATGTAGAAGCAGTTTTCGTACTCGTCGGTGGCCCCGTGCCCGTAGTCATAGCGGCATTCGCGTGCCCCGTCGTTGTAGTTGTAGTGTCCCGGTGTCATGTGGTTGCGGTTGTACCACCGGCCGTCGGCCACAGAGCGGTAGAAGCGGTTCTTCATGTAGCATCTCACGTAGTTGTCACCGCCTCCGTCGGTGAAGCATTCCAGAAACGAGTACTCGCCGGCGTTGCCGAAAACGTGGGTGGTGCCGCTTTGCCGTATGGTCGATATGTAGTGCCATTCGGGGTCATCGGCCATTTTGTACCATGCGGTCAGTATGGTGTTGGCGTAGCTGATGGCGGAGTCCTGCCCCTGACTGCCTTTGAGCGTGATGGTCGTCGTCTCCGGACGGGCGTTCATCAGCCACTGCACCCAGTGTCCCCGTTTCCAGTGGGCGTTGGACATCATGGACTGGATGCCCGTGCCCTCGTTGCCGAAGCGGTTTATGGCCACGTCGGTATTGTTGTCAATGGCTCCCGAGCGCAGATACGACGGCAGGTTGGGGTTCTTGTCGGTGTCGCCGTTGTCCCAGGCCGAGAAGAGAGCCGTGTTGCGCAGTTCCGAGCCGCACACCTGTATGCCGCTGTAATATCCGCTGCCGCCCAGACACATCAGGTAGCGGTTGGGGAAAGCGTATTCCTCGGGATAGAGGAACTCGCCGTAGATCCAGTCATAGCCGTTTTCTTTGACAGCTCCCGGGTCGGTGCTGCTCCACGTGTTGTTGTGGGCTGACGGCGCCATGAACACGGACGGAGTGACAACTCTCTCCTGCGCCTCGTGCTGGAAAATCATCTTGGTGATGCTGCGCAAGCAGCCCTCACCCCCGGAGAGCTTGATCTGATACCATGTGTCGGACGGGAATGACAGGTCGCCGAACAGGTCCGCGCTCTGCTCCGTTCTCACAAGGCATCTCTGCGTGGTGAGCTTGTCGTTGTATATCACCTTGCCCGTGCTGGTCTGGGTTATGGTGATGTCCATTGACAAAGCCTTGCCGTAATAGGGCATATAGAGCAGGTCGGCGCGGCAGCGGCCGGCGGGAATCCTTACATAATATTTCATCTCCACGCCATTCTTGGAAGGCCACGTGGCACTGTAGGTGCCGCTCTTGTTGCCGGTTGAGTACGGCTGCCCGGTAGCAGGGTCGGAAGCAAAATACCTGCACCCCCATACGGTGTCCTTGAGGGCTGTGTAGTTCTGGGAAACCCCCGATGCTGCGGTACTTGCGCAGACGAGGGCAATCAACAATTTTTTCATAACATTCTTTTCATTTTGTTTGTTGTCTGTTGGAAAACAGTTCACAAAATTAGTCCTTTCTTTTCAAACTGGGCACATTTGGTCCCGGTAAAAAGACGGGAATCCCGTGGCTGATGACAAATAAAAATGTGCGGAAACGTTTATCTTGAACGTGTTTTTTATTAAATTTGCGCGATGATAGACCGTTGCGGACGCACAGGTGTTCCACTCCGGGCTGAGGAAAACTGCAAACGCAAATAAATGAATTAGTTACAGCTTTTTGTATGAACGAGGAACTCAAGGTGATAATTGCCGGCGGTGGCACAGGAGGGCACGTGTTTCCTGCCATAGCCATAGCCAACGCCCTGAAGGCGCGCAAACCCCAGACTGGGATTCTGTTTGTCGGTGCGGAGGGCCGCATGGAGATGGAGCGCGTGCCACAGGCCGGCTACGAGATACGGGGCTTGAAAATCATGGGCATGGACCGCAAGAACATTCTCAGGAATGTGAAGGTGGCGTACCACTACATCCGAAGCAAGGCGGCGTGCCACAAAATCATCAGGGAGTTCTGTCCCGACGTGGTGATAGGCGTGGGCGGTTATGCCAGCGGCCCGTGTGTGGGTGCTGCGGAGGACTTGCACGTGCCGGTGCTCCTGCAGGAGCAGAACAGCTATGCCGGAGTGACCAACAAGATGCTGGCGAAAAAGGCGGAAGAGGTCTGTGTGGCCTACGAGGGTATGGAGCGGTTCTTTCCCAACACCAAGGTGGTGCTCACGGGCAATCCCGTGCGGCAGGAACTGAAGGCCGCCGGTCTTACACGCGAACTTGCGGTCAAGTCATTTGGGCTTGATCCGTCAAAGCGCACCGTCATGATTGTGGGAGGCAGTCTTGGCGCGCGCACCGTCAACGAGAGCGTCATGCTGCATCTTGACCTCATACGCAAGCAGAAAGACGTGCAGTTCATCTGGCAGACGGGCAAATACTACAGTGCGGAAATAAAGGACGCGCTGCAGGAAAAGGTGAAACCCTCCAACCTCTACGTGAGTGACTTCATCACAGGCATGGCCAAAGCCTACAAGGCGGCAGACCTCGTGATAAGCCGTGCGGGAGCCTGCAGCATCTCTGAACTGCAGATGCTCGGCAAGCCTGCCATACTGGTGCCCTCGCCCAATGTGGCCGAAGACCACCAGACCAAAAACGCCATGGCGCTGGCAGCAAGAAAGGCTGCTATCTGCGTCAAGGACAGCGAGGCGCGTATGTTCCTCATACCCAAGGCTGTTGAGACGGTCGGCAATCCGGAAACGCTCTCCATGCTGGGAAGCAACATTCTCCAGATGGGCAAACCCCACGCCACGGAGCAGATTGTGGACGAAATCCTCAGGATTGCCGGCAGGAAGCAAATCTCCGCACGATAACCGCAAGACCCATGGAACTGAATGAGATAAAGTCCGTATATTTTGTGGGCGCCGGCGGTATAGGCATGAGTGCCCTCGAACGCTATTTCCTCGCCAGAGGTCTCTGCGTGGGCGGCTACGACAGGGTGTCCACCGCTCTGACCCGTGCCCTCGAAGCTGAGGGTGCCAGACTGCACTATGAGGACTCCCCCGAACTTGTCGGCGGTGAGTTCAGGGACAAAAGCAACACACTGGTGGTCTACACCCCGGCCATACCGTCCGACCACAGGGAACTGAACTTCTTTGTTTCCAACGGCTTCATGGTGCACAAGCGCGCGGAGGTGCTGGGCATCATATCGCGTAGCTACAAGGCCCTTTGCGTGGCGGGCACCCATGGCAAGACCACAACCACCGCCATGACCGCCCACCTGCTGGAACAGAGCAGCGTGAAATGCAGCGCGTTTCTCGGCGGCATATCGAAGAACTACAACACCAACTACCTGTATGACGCCCACAGCCCGTTCGTGGTTGTCGAGGCCGACGAGTTTGACCGCTCGTTCCACCAGCTGACTCCGTGGGCTACGGTGATAACGGCCACCGATGCCGACCATCTGGACATCTACGGTACGGAGGAGGCCTATCTTGAGAGCTTCACCAAATACACCACGCTTGTCCAGACGGGCGGGGCTCTGGTGTTGCACACGGGTCTCAAGATGCGCCCGGCAGTCCGCTCTGGCGTGAGAGTATACACCTACAGCCGTAGGGAAGGCGACTTCCATGCGGAGAACGTCAGGATAGGCAACGGCGAGATAGTGTTCGACTACGTGTCTCCGCTTGGCGGCATCAGCGACGTGAAACTTGGCGTGCCTGTGAGCATCAACATAGAAAACGGCATAGCGGCACTGGCACTGGCGCAACTGGCCGGTGCCGATGCGGGCGGACTCCGCCGCGCCATGGCCTGTTTCGGGGGAGTGGTACGCCGCTTTGACTTTAAGGTGAAAGACAGCAGCCATGTGGTGCTGAGCGACTACGCCCATCACCCTGCGGAGATAAGGCAGTGCGTGGAATCGCTGAAGGAGGTGTTCGGCGGACGCAGGATAACCGCCGTGTTCCAGCCGCACCTGTACACCCGTACACGTGACTTCTACAAGGACTTTGCCGACAGTCTCTCGCTGTTTGACGAAGTGGTGCTCACGGAGATATATCCCGCGAGGGAAAAGCCCATTGAGGGGGTGAGCAGCAGGCTGATATTCGACAACCTGCGCCCCGGAGTGGAGAAATACATGATAGAGAAGGATACCGTGCTCGACTTTGTCAGGACCCACCCCACGGATGTGCTTGTGGTACTGGGTGCGGGGGACCTTGACGACTATACCCGGCGCATTGCCGACATTGTGACCGGCAGAAGCCGGTAGCGGTGTGTGGAGTGCATGTGCCGCAGAGGAAAACGACATAACATTTTGCAAGGATGAAGGCGTTCGTGAAACTGTTGCTGTTCCTGGGGCTGCTTGTCTATCTGGTGTTTGCTTTCGCCAGGTTCAACAGGAGGCGGCACGGTGAAGTGTGCCGCCACGTGCAGATTACCGTATCCGATTCCGACAAGGCGGGTTTCGTGTCGGCTGACGACATAAGGCAGATTCTGAAAGACACCGGGCTGAACCCCGTGGGCAGAAACATGGACAAAGTCAATCTGGGCAAGATAAAGAGGGCTGTTGACGGACACCAGTTCGTCCTCAACAGCCTGTGCTATGCCACACCCGGCGGCAGTGTCGTCATAGAGGTGGACCAGAAGCTCCCCGTGATGCGCGTGATGCCGGAAACGGGCGACGGCTACTACGTTGACATCAGAGGCAACAGGATACCCCATGTGCAGTACCCCGCCGATGTGGTGGTGGTCACGGGCAGCGTGGACTACAGGAAAGCCAAGCCCGTGCTGGCCACGTTCGGGCAGATTCTGCATGCCGACGTTTTCTGGAACGACATGATAGAACAGATAAACTTCACGCCCGGAGGCAGGGTGGAACTGACGCCGCGCGTGGGCAACCACATCGTGGAACTGGGCAAGCCCCGCGATCTGGCGGTGAAACTCTCAAGGCTGAAACTGTTCTACGGGAAAGTGCTCAACACCGTAGGGTGGAACAAGTACCGCAGCATCAATCTGGAGTACGCCAACCAGGCGGTGTGTACCAAATATGAAGAATAAACGAAAAAACAATACGATATGGCAACAGAAGAGTTAAACATCATAGCCATCGAGCTGGGCTCGTCAAAGGTTATCGGAGTGGCGGGTGTAAAGCGGCTTGACGGCAAGATTGAAGTCAAGGCCCATGTGCAGCAGGATGCCACCTCTTTCATGCGCAAGGGAGTCATCAACAACGCCGACCTCGCCACGACCTGCATAAAGGGCATCAAGGCAAAGCTCGAGGAGGAACTCCAGAAAAAGATAACCCAGGTCTACGTGAGCTATTCGGGGCAGGGCATACACACCGTGCACAACGAGGTGAAACGGCGTTTTGACGAAGAGGAGCACAAAATCCTCAAGGAAGACATCGACAGCCTTGACAATGAAAACACCAACATCACCTACGAGGGACAGAGCATTCTGGACGTCGTGCCGCAGGAGTATGCAGTGGGCACCCAGAAGCTGCTTGATGCCGTGGGCGTGATGGGCAACAACATCGAGGGCCGCTACCTCAATATCATAGCCAAGTCCAAGCTGCGCAATTTCATTGAGAACTGTTTCCAGAACGTGAGCGGCGTGGGTGTGGTGGAATACAGGCTGACCCCGCTCGTGATGGCAGACCAGCTGCTCAACGAGGCGCAGAAGAACTCCGGCTGCCTGCTTGTTGACATAGGGGCCGACACCACCACGGTGTCAATATACAAGTCCAAGCTGCTGCGTTTCCTGTCTGTCATCCCGCTGGGCAGCGAGAACATAACGAAGGATATCATGACCCTGCAGATGGAGCACGACGAGGCGGAGGAACTCAAGGTGAGCAAGTTCGGCGAGCCGTATGCTTCTTTCTCGGAGGAAGAAGGCGAGGCCATTGTCAAGACCACGTCCGACGGGATAGAAATCAGGCGCAAGACGCTCAGTGCTGTCATCGACGCGCGCCTTACGGAGATACTGGTCAACGTGAAGCAGCAAATCAACGAGTCCAAGTATGCGCGCGACAGTCTTATCGCCGGGGCTTTCCTTACCGGCGGCGGTGCCAACATGACCAATATCACCAACGTGTTCAAGGAAGTGGTGGGCATCGACAAGGTGACCATACGCAAAAACTCGCAGTCGGCGAACTACATTCTTCCCCCCGGCATCAAGAACAGCGAGACACGCTACATTGCCGCGTTGGGGCTGATAGCGGGAGCCAACCAGAACTGCACGGCTGACTTCGAGGCGGTCAAGACTGATATCTTCGAGCCGGAAGAACGGCCTGAGACAACCGTTGTCGCCGCAGAGACCGGTGAAGAGGGAACGGAAGAGTCCCGGAAGCCGAAAAAAACCGGTTTCTGGAAACGGTGCGTAAAAGGCTTCACCGAAGGCGTGAAGAAAATCACGGAAGAATAGTTGCAGCAAAACAATCCTGACAGAAAAACACAGTGCATCATGAGTTTGTTTGAACAAGTAAGCAAGGATATCATCGCCGCCATGAAGGCGAAGGACAAGGTGCGCCTTGAGGCTCTCCGCAACATAAAGAAATATTTCATAGAGGCAAAGACCGCTCCCGGCGCCAACGACGAACTGAGTGACGGGACGGCACTGAAGATTCTTGCCAAGCTGGCAAAACAGGGCAAGGACTCGGCAGCCCTCTACCGCGAGAAAGGCAGGGAGGATCTTGCCGCCGGGGAAGCCGCGCAGGTCGCGGTGATAGAGGAATATCTCCCCCGGCAGCTGTCGGCGGAGGAACTGGAGGAGGCGGTCAGGGCAATCGTAGCCCAGACCGGCGCGTCCGGCATGAAGGACATGGGCAAGGTAATGGGGGTTGCCACCCGGCAGCTTGCTGGCAAGGCCGAGGGACGCGCAGTTTCAGATGCGGTCAGGAAAATCCTGTCGTGACAACGCGCGGTCTGAACCGTGGAGTACTGCAACTATGGAATATTGTTGAACAGTTGAATTGCACTGAACTATGCCGGACAACGACAGCCTGATAGGTTTTCAGGGTTTTGACAGGCGCAGCCCAAGCATCATCAAGGTGATTGGCGTGGGCGGCGGCGGCTGCAATGCCGTGAAGCATATGTATGAGCAGGGCTTCTCTGACGTGACGTTTGCCGTGTGCAACACCGATGCCGATGCTCTGGCCCATTCCCCTGTGGAGAGGCGTGTGCAGCTCGGCAGCGACGGGCTGGGCGTGGGCGGAGACCCGCAAAAAGGCAGGCTCGCGACGGAAAACAGCGTAGAGGAGATTCGCGGGATACTGGACGACGGCACAAGAATGATTTTTGTGACCACAGGACTGGGCGGCGGCACCGGCACGGGCGGGGCTCCTGTCATTGCCCGCGTGGCAAAGGAGATGGGCATCCTCACGGTGGGCATCGTGACCATTCCGTTCCGCTACGAGGGAATGAACCGCATAGACAAGGCCCTGCTGGGACTGGAGGAGATTTCGCAGAACGTGGATTCGCTGATGGTCATCAACAACGAACGCCTGTTTCAGGTGTTCCCCACAAAGACGGCAAAAGAGGCTTTCGTGCGTGCCGATGACACCCTCAGCGTGGCGGCCAAGAGCATTGTTGACATCGTCAAGGTGCACGGCGAACTCAATCCTGACTTCGCCGATGTCAAGACGGTGCTCAAGGACGGCGGGGTGGCTATCATAACCACAGCCTACGCCGAGGGGGTGGACCGCTTGAACCACGCCATAGAGGCGGCTCTCAACACGCCGCTGCTCAACAACAACAATATCTACAATTCAAAGCGGCTGCTCATGACCATCTTCACAAGCAGCGACGCTGACAGCGGAGAACCGCTCATGATGACGGAACTCAACGAGATATCTTCGTTCATGCAACGCTTTGACTCGCGCATAGACTGCAAGCACGCCATAGGCTATGACGACAGTCTCGGCAAGCGGATCAAGGTGACGATTCTTGCGTCGGGCTTCGGCATCGAGGATGAGCCTGACGACATTGACGTCTACGGTGAAGAGATGTACAAGATAACGCAGGGACAACGCCTCAAGTCCCTGTTTGACCATTTCTATGGCGATACGGACACTGCTTTCAGGTGGAATCTCTACGAGTTCCACGCTGACGAGCTTGACGACGACGACGTGATAAGTGCGATAGAGGCTTCGCCGGCCTACGCCCGCTCCTCGCGGCTGGTGGGCAACCTGCGGATGAAATTCGACATCACAAGGCAGAAGAAGACTTCCGGGGAGAAAACGCCCCGGCGGACCATAGTGTTCAACGGCGGCGCATCGCCGGACGGGGTCTGACCAATATATATATGAACAGAACAAAAAAGCAATGACAGATATGAAAGACGGAGAAGTGCTGAATTTCGCGATGCCAAAGCAGAAACCATGCATCATCAAGGTGATCGGCGTGGGCGGCGGCGGCGGCAACGCCGTGAAACACATGTACAATGAAGGAATACACGACGTGAGCTTCGTGGTGTGCAACACCGACAGCCAGGCGCTGAGCGACAGCCCTGTGCCCACCCGCCTGCAGCTCGGCGCGGAGGGACTCGGCGCGGGCAACCGCCCCGAGCGGGCGCGCAAGGCGGCAGAGGACAGTCTTGACGATATCCACCGGATGCTCGACGACGGCACCAAGATGGCGTTCATCACGGCAGGCATGGGCGGCGGAACGGGCACGGGTGCAGCCCCTGTGATTGCCCGCGAGGCACGCAAGATGGGCATCCTCACGGTGGGCATTGTCACGATACCGTTCAAGTTCGAAGGCATCAGGAAAATAGACAAGGCCCTTGACGGTGTCGACGAGATGTCCAAATACGTGGACGCCCTGCTGGTGGTCAACAACGAACGCCTGCGTGAAATCTATCCCAACCTGCCGGTGTTTGACGCCTTCGGAAAGGCCGACGACACCCTCAGCGTGGCGGCCAAGAGCATAGCCGAGATCATCACGGTACACGGTATTGTCAATCTGGATTTCCGCGATGTGTGTACGGTTATGAAGGACGGCGGCGTGGCCATCATGAGCACCGGCTATGGCGACGGCGACAACCGCGTGAGCCAGGCCATACAGAACGCCCTCCACTCGCCGCTGCTCAACAACTCCGACATCTACCGCTCCAAGCGTCTGCTCCTGAATATCACTTTCTGCAAAAACAGCGAGGGCGAGTCGCTCATGATGGACGAGATGAACGAGATACACGACTTCATGAGCCGCTTTGATCCCGACGTGGAAACCAAGTTCGGCATTGCCAACGACGAGAGTCTGGGCAAGAAAGTCAAAGTGACCATCCTTGCCACCGGCTTCATGCTGAACGATGTGATAGGCGATGTGGCTGGCCAGGTCAAGGAGCCGCTTTCGGAGGAAGACGAGATGCACCGTCAGGAACTTGACGAGAGGCGCGGCAGATACTACGACGACACCGATGCCAACCGCGTGCGCCACTCGTACAGGACATACAAGTTCTCGCCCGAGAGCCTTGACAACGACGAGATAATATCAATGGTGGAGACCACCCCTACCTACAAGCGCACCAACGACATATTGCGCAGCATCAACAGCCTTACCATGTCCATCAAGCCCGTGCCGCTGCCACAGTCCGACAGTGCGTCCGGGGAGTCCAATGTCATTGTTTTCTGACGGATGCACCCTCGGTGCCCGCTGCACATTTCTGAGAACATGACTGCCGGAAACGACTGGAAATCCAAGTTGGGTATAGTCTATTCCACCAACCCCGACTTCGTGTACCCTGCGGAGGACTCCTGCGAGGAGGAGACCCTGCCCGCCGGCCGGCAGAGGCTGCGGGTGCATTTCGAGCGTGCCGGGCGCGGCGGCAAGACCGTCACTGTCATTACGGGCTTCAAGGGGGCGGAGTCTGACCTTGAGTCCCTCTGCAGACAACTCAAGTCGAGGCTCGGCATAGGCGGGAGTGCCAAAGGCGGTGAAATCATCCTGCAGGGCAACGTGTGCGGCAGGGTGGTGGAGCTGCTTAAGGCGTTGGGCTACACCCGGTCCGGATAGGCGGACAGCTGTTTGTCGGCCGTCCCGTCAGGCTGTTCTGAAAAACATTTGCAACAGATGGAGTTTTTTGTTTTCTACGGCATACTGCTGCTGAATCTTGTGGCTTTCTGTATGTATTGTTTCGACAAGACCAACGCCAGACGCGGTCTGTGGCGTCTGTCCGAAACGGCACTGCTCGTCGTGGCCATTGCCGGCGGTGCCATAGGGGCGCTGATGGCAATGAGCCTTTTCCGCCACAAGACCCGGAAAGCGGTTTTCAGGTATGCCGTTCCTGCGGCGGCAATCCTCCATGTGTTGCTTGCCGCATACCTTATGTTGGAATGGTTTCGGAAAATATGACGCTGTAGTCCCTTTTCGTAAAGTGCTGCCCGGCCATCTTTCATGCAGGGCTCTGGGTTGTTGCCAAGTGTTTTTCTTTCCGCGTTGCGGGTCTGTTCGCCTGTCCTCTGGTTTTCTGTTGGATCGTCCTTTCGGCAAACAAAATCAAAACAGACCAAAAGAAAGAATTATGGCAACAGTAAGATTGAAATTCCGCCCTTCTTCAGTATCCGGGGCAAAGGGGACTCTGTATTATCAGGTGATACACAGGCGCAGCGTGAAGTGGATGAGCACCGGGCTTCACATATTTCCCGGCGAGTGGGACGGTAGTGCCGTCGTGGTGCCAGCAGATGGGGACCGGAAGGCGGAACTGCTGTCGGTGCGCTCAACGACAAACCGGGAGCTGGTGCGGTTGAGGGAAACCGCGCGGATGATGGAAACGGCTGACAGCGCAGTTCCGCTGGATGAACTTTGCAGCTCTTTCATACCGTCCGTCCCGTGCAAGTCCGTCTTCTCTTTTCTGCAGGAGCAGATCCTGAGACAGAGGCGGATGCAGCGTCATGGAACATCCATGACTTATACCAGTGCCTACCGCCGTTTCAGGGAGTTCCGCAAGGGCGCGGACTTGGGGTTCGACGAGCTTTCCCCCGGCATGATTGAAGAATATGAGGCGTGGCTCGTCAATAGAGGTCTGAAGCAGAACACTATCCGCTTCTACTTGCGTACGCTTAATACCTTATTGTATAAGGCGGTCGACAACGGACTGCTGGACAGTGACAGGAAACTGTTCAGCCGCGTGCGCCTGTCATACGTCGGTACTGCCAAGCGGGCGATATCCGAATCCTGCATCCGCGCCATACAAAAGCTGCAACTGCCCGAAGACTCCATTCTGGCGTTTGCGCGCGACATCTTCATGTTCAGCTTCTACACGCGGGGTATGCCGTTTGTGGACATCGCCTGCCTGAAAAAGACCGACCTGAAGAACGGTCTGCTGGTGTATTGCCGGAAGAAGACCAACCGGCAGCTCAATGTGGAATGGGAGAGGGAACACCAGCAGATAGTTGACCGCTATGCCGGCATGACGGAAGACACTCCCTATATGTTCCCCGTCATCCGGAAGACTGATGGCACGGAATACAGGCAACGCCGGCGTATGCAGGAGAACGTAAACAGGGCATTGAAGAAAATCGGTGACAGGATAGGTCTGAAAATGCCGCTCACGTTCTATGTCGCCCGCCATTCGTGGGCAAGCATCGCCCAGAACCTGAACTATTCCGTTGCCATAATCAGCGAGGCAATGGGGCACAGTTCTATCAGGACCACACAGACTTATCTGGCCTCCATCGACACGTCAAGAATCAACAGGGCTAACTGTAACATCATACGGAGAATAAGCAAAAAGTGACTCTCTGGCAATAATCGGGGAAAACAGGTGGCTTGTACTCGTGCCCCCGTTTTGGTGTCCGGCTTGGACTTTGGCGGTGTGCGTATCTCCCGCGTGTAAGATACAGAACAGGCCCGACAGCCATTGTAAATCAAGACGTTTTGATGGAATGAATGCAAGATTTGCTAAACATTCTTGTATAAATTCACAAAAAAGTCAAAAATTCTTTTGATAAAGACTATGATAAATGCGATAAAAGCAATACCTTTGTATGCGGAATCTTATCTTACACGCGGAAGATAAGAACGTGAAACAACAGAATGGCCTATGGACAATGTCGTTGTAAAACGGGCACAATTACCCCGGACGGTGGTTGCCACCACGACAGACATAAGGCAGAGGGGGGATTATGAAGCAGGATTGCACGGTTTCCCGGTCTGCGGCCAACGGGACAAAGTGTTTTCAGACTGCTGAAAGCAATGGTTTCTGCGGAGGCAAACGCGTTCTGGACGGGTCTCTTGACCCGGTCCAGAGGTAGAGAAATGTACTGGAATGAGGCCGCCATGGACAAGGGAACGACTCCGGTGAACGGAAACCAAGGCCCGGCAGAGCCGGATGAAACAGGAGTCCGTTGCGGGCGGACAGGCGGAGGAGAAATATACAAACCTGTTTCGTGGTGCTATCTCTTCGTGCATCACCGCAAGGTGATGGCGTTTGAGGAACAGCTCAAAACAGACGGACTCACATACTTTATCCACAAAACCGTCAGATATGTGCAGCACCGCAAGACCAAAGGCGGAGTGAACAAGCTTGAGAAGCCGACCGTGAGCGGTTTGGTTTTCATACAGGGAGACCCTAATGGGATACAGAAGTATTTGGATGAGAAGATGCAGCCTCACAGACTGTGCCGGAACTGCAGCACGGGCCGTCCCGCAATCATTCCGTGCAGCCAGATGGAACCTTTCATGCGCATCGCGGAGTCTGATCCGGAGCGTCTCCGTTTCCTGCTCCGTCCTTTCGCATATTATTCCAGAAACCGCACCCTGCTCCGCATCGTTTCCGGTGACTACGCGGGCATGGAGGGCTACGTGATCCGCATAGCCCGCGACCGCAGGCTGGTTATGGATTTTGGCGGTATAGCCGTCGCCGTGACGGGGATTCATGCGGAGAGGTTTGAGGAAGTGGACAAAAACCGGGAGAGCAAAAAAGACAGAGCCGTTTTCTATGAGCGCAATCTCCACGAGCGCAACGCTTTCATCGACCGCTATTTCCATCGCGTGAAGACGGCGCAGGACGTGGTCTTGCAGGCGGAGAACATCAGCATGCTCCATTCGCGGACGCTTGCGGATGCGGCCTGCGGCAAATTGGATTTGAAGGACGTTTTGGACATCTTCGGTTTCATGATAGAGGAGATAGGTTACTACTACGCCCCGTTCGTCGGCAATTCCAATGTGGACTTGGCCTCGGTCTTTAATGCCGGCAGGGCGGTAATGGATGAGATGGAGGGCATCATCGGCAAGCTCGGCAAGGACAGCGAACTCCGCCAGCGCAGCGAAACGGAATACGAGGAACTGAAGATCAAATACGGTTATCTGTTCGGGTAGGCCCCTGTCCGGCAAACCCGTCGTGAAATAGGTGTCACAGACTTTTGTACCATGATGGAGACTGATTTTTTCGCATACACCCGTGGGTTGATAGCCCGGGACAACGCCTCCGGCAGTTGCGATGTCGCCCACAGCCGTGTGGCCACGCTCAGCCGCCTGTCTAAATTTCTTGGCAGGGACGAGATGCCGTTTGGCGTGTTGTCCCCCGACTTCATGTCGCGGTTCGAGGACTGGCTCGTGTCCGACGGGCGCAAGGACTCGACCGTCCGTTTCTATCTCAACCAGATCAACACCATATACAATGTGGCGGTCAGGGACGGCATTGTGCCTGAGATGCGCCTGCTGAAGAACGTGAAGACCGCCCCGCCGGCCAAACAGAACCGGGAAC
>CAVHBF010000018.1:0-596 GCA_963634195.1 Bacteroides thetaiotaomicron
CCCTTTCCCCTTGCCGCTTGACCTACGGAGTTTGCGGTTGTCCGCCGCAAGCATTCCGCCGCCTTTCCGCACGCGATTTTAAATCAAACTTGCGGCAGACACCAACGATGAAAGTGAAGCGGGGCTGCGGGACAGATCCCAAATCGTAGTAGCGGTGTGCAAACAAGTTCTCCAGAGAAGCATATACATCGTATGGAGAGCAGTCCCAACGGAGTTTCAGGTCTACAAGCGTATACGGCCGATAGCCGCACTTGTAGGAATTCCCGTCAACATACGCCAGATATGATCCCCTGCGTTCTTGCCAGCGCAGAAACCATGTCGCCGACAAACTCCCGCAAATATTGTGTTCCAATGATGCCGTGACCTTATTGCGCAAATAGTCAAGTGCGTAGTTGGACTGAAATATTTCGGCGTTGTCGTGTCTCTTCTGCACATTATGTGTATATGACAGGCTCAATGACCTGAAAACCTCTTGAGAGGGAAACGCATGTCCAAGATTGACTTTGGCACTGGCGACATACTGCCAGTTATCCAGCTTGAAAGCAGTGGAGTGGTATATGTCGTCACTGCTGTACATCACCCAGTCTATCATGTGG
>CAVHBF010000018.1:606-15044 GCA_963634195.1 Bacteroides thetaiotaomicron
TTTCCCTCCTGTGTGGGTGACTTGTAATACAGATCCGTAAACGTAGGCAACCTCATGGACTTGTTCCACGAACCGAACATTCTGATCCTGTCTGAAAGAGCGTATCCCAAATCCACGCCGGGACAGGCGCGGTATCTGTCATCAACAGCCGAATTGCGGTTGAACATCACGCCCATATTGGCTACAAGCCCTCGGAACGAAACGGCGTGCTCAACAAAGGCGCTGGTATTGGTACGGCTGTCGCGATGGTCATAATAGAGACCGGGCTTGTGTTCTATCCTGACGCGTTGCGTTTCATCAAGAGGTCGTCCGAGATTCGTGGACAGGATGCCCTCATGTCTGATTTCAGCACCCAATGCTGTTTTGCCAAGAAACCAGCTGCCGCTCCCGCTCAACTTGACGGTACTCACATCCGTGCGGTGATAATTCTCGCCTGTCAAGGAGCGGTGAATCAACTGGAAATGATCATAATTCCTCAAAAAAGAAGCTGCCGGACGCAATTTTATGTTTCCTACAGAAGACTCGCCGGAAACGGCAACCATATACCTCTGCCCCTCTTCCCACTGGTCAGGATATTTCGCAGAATAAAAAGTATTGGCGCCATACCGCTGGTTGCTGTAACCGGCAAACCAGCTCATGCTGTTGGACTCGTCGGCATACCTGCCCTGATAAAAAATTCTGTTTCTGCTTAACTTGCTGTTCGCCACGGCTCCGTCCGTATGTAAATAATCTGCAGAAACACGATTTCGGATTCCCTTTGAAAAAACGTTGGCGTGCGCCCCTGCTCCCGCCGTTCCATAAGACCCGGCTTCCAAGTGCAAGCCTGCATTTGTTGATGGTTCGGCGCGGGTTATTATATTTATTGTCCCATTGAGCGCCTGGCTTCCGAAAGTGCGTGCGGATGCCCCGTTGAGGATTTCTATCCGCTCTATATCTGCCATTGCAACAGGGAAATCTGCACTTAGATGCCCGGTCTGCGGGTTGTTGATATTGATGCCGTTAAGCATGATTGACACCTGATCGAAAGTACCGCCGCCAAGCGACAGGTCTGTCTGCACCCCCAAAGCCCCACGCTGACGGACATCAACCTCCGGGCAAAGTTTTAGCACGTCGTTGATTGTCTGGCATTTGGCCCGTTCTATCTCCTGCCGTGTGATCACGACAACTTTGCTCCACGCATTCTTCGCGGACATGGGGAGCTGCGTCCCGGTAATCAACGCCTCGTCCAGATTCACGTCAAATTCGGTTTCTCTGTCTCCTGCGACAAGAAGAGTGTCTGTACGGGTTGCCAGCGCATCACTGTGTGCCATGGCCAAAGTGCCGGCAGCAAGCACCCCGATACGGATTTCCTTCTTCATGCTGCTAAAGGCAGAATAACCCTTGCCGTTGAATTGGCGGAACACGAAAACCGGTTTCCTGAAAAAAAATGATTTTAACATGATGAAAAATATTGCGCCCACACAAAGTAGGGCTGATTGTATAATTGTAAACAACTATTATCGCAAAAAAATATTCACAGTCTTGCCATGTTATGAAATTAAATGGTATCTTTGCATCGGTTGTATCGGTCTGATCGGGATACTCGTCATTTTATTACTATCTTCCGAGACCGTTTCTTATGTCAACGGCAAGCCTTCCTTGAGTTGGAAACCCGCGGCATAGGAACTCTCAAATCCTTTATCTTCAGGAGTTTCATCACATCCGCCGATACAACCATTTATTTTCCCCTTGCCTTTTTGTTCAATATGCAACAGAAGCGGCCCAACTTGTAGAGCCAGAACAAGCCTATGCTGGGACTGCGCATCAAAGCACGGTATTCCATACGCCCGAACATCATGTGCCAAAGAACAGGTAGCCACAACAGATGCTTGCGCTGAAAGACAAGGGCCACATGCGACAAACGGATATGTTCCTGATAAAAAGGATCAAGGTTCACAAGCACCTCAAGTGACAGGTGTGTTTTGTGAAGAAACGAGGTATTGCTGTCAATGCCCGTGTGTATCAGAGGATTGTCTATGTGCAAAACGGCAATTCTTTTTCTCATCAAGTCCAATCCCAACACGGTATCTTCGTAGCCATATTGGCAGCAATGCGAGTCAAACTTTATCATGTCAAAAACCCTCTTGCGAATCAGCAGATTGAACGTACTGAACTTTTCGTAAGGGTGTTTTCTGCGGTAGCCCAGTGCTCGCGACTTTGTCGCACCCCGTTCGTAGCGGTAACGCAACAGGTTGCCCGCGGACTTGTCGGTCTCCCGGACTTCAATCCCCCCGCACACGACATCATGACTTACCGCAGCCTGTATGTATCTTTCGATGAAACTGTCATTCACCAGACGGGCATCGCTGTCAACAATAAGCAAGAACGGGAATCTGGCATATTGCGACATTTCGTTAAGCATATAGGCTCTGCCAATGTTTTCCTTTCCGTTTATGACACGGCAGTAATCCAGCTGTCCCAAACACCCAAGAGCCTTCAGGGTCGCGGAATCCGTACTGCAGTCATTGCCGACAATGATTTCAAAGTCCACCTTTGCCAGCATGCAGGAATCGGCAAGTTCCCTGACAAGTTCCGTGCAGTCGTAGTTATATACGGGAATGAGTACAGAAACCATTGTCTCCTGCTACTTGAGCCAGCGGTCCAGCCATCCGAAGAACGTACGTTGCCACAAGATGCCGTTTTGCGGTTTCAAGACCCAATGGTTCTCGTCAGGCAGCAGGAGAAGTTGGGCAGGAACTCCCCTAAGTCTTGCCGCCTGAAAAGCGGATTCGGCCTGGGTGAACATTATTCGGTAGTCCTGCATTCCGTGTATGCAAAGAATCGGAGTGTCCCATTTGTCCACGCTGAGATGCGGAGAATCTTCATACACTTTGCAGACCTGTCCGGCATCCTTGCGCCAAGGAGCAGCTTTCATGTCCCAGTTGGGAAACCAGAGCTCATCGGTCTCCACATACTGCTGCTGCGTGTTGTATATGCCGTCGTGCGCTATAAACGCCTTGAAACGCCCTTCGTGATGCCCTGCAAGCCAATAGACGGAAAAGCCGCCAAAACTTGCACCGACACAACCCAGCCTGTTTCTGTCAACATACGGCTCCTTGCAGATGTCGTCTATTGCAGACAGGTAGTCTTTCATGCAAAGCCCTGTATAGTCACCGCTTATTTCCTCCAACCATTCCATTCCGAAACCGGGCACACCGCGACGGGAAGGCAACACTACGATGTAACCGTTAGCGGCCATAAGCTGAAAGTTCCATCTGTAGCTCCAGGCCTGGCTCACTGCACTCTGCGGCCCGCCTTCGCAGAAAAGCAAGGCTGGGTATTTTCTGGAAGAGTCGAAATGAGGGGGATATACCACCCAACACAGCATCCGCTTTCCGTCAACAGTCGTCACCCAGCGTTCGCAAACGTTTCCCATTGAGAGGTTCTCGAAAAAATGGTCGTTCTCATGAGTGACCCTCGTAAGGTTTTTTTCCTTGCGTACGGTCAAGTCAAGCACATACAGTTCATCGGCCTCGCTCATGGAATGCCTTTTCACCAACAGGCGGTTTCCGTCGGGAAAGGCTCCGCACAATGAATGGTCAAAATCCCCATCCGTAATCTTTGTCACCTTTCCGTCAAGCCCTGCACTGTATACATGAGTCGTTCCGTGCCATGTCCCCGTAAAAAACAAGGTTCGGCTGTCTGTGCTCCAGCAATAAGTCTCTACACTCGAGTCAAAAGACTCCGTCACATACGTCTTCTTGCCGGTGGCCAAGTCCATCACACACAGACGCGCCCTGTCACTCTCGTAGCCTCCGCGGGCCATTGAAGTCCAGGCAATGTGCCTGCCGTCGGGCGAGAACTCCGGTTGCTGGTCATAGCCGACGTTTTTGTCCGAGTCCGCGTTTGTCTTCTGGTTTTCCAAAGACACCGTACAGTCTGTCTCCGGTTCAACATAGCCCTTGGGTTTGCACAGGTTTGTGGTTTCACCGCTCTCCACATCATACAGGAAAATATCGGCATCCGTTGACACGGAGTAAGCACGTCCCGTCTTTTTGCGGCACGAATAGGCAACCGTCTTGCTGTCCGGGCTCCAGGCGAGTTCCTCTACTCCGCCAAACGGGAGTGACGGGCATTCAAAGGGTTCGCCGTCAAGAATGTCCTTTTCCTCACCAGTCCTGTCAACCGAGAAGTCCGCGACAAACGGATGGGGTATGGACTTGACGAAGTGATCCCAATGCTTGTACATCATGTCGTTTATGACCATTCCGGTCGACAACGGCAGGTCAACGGGATTCTCCTGTATTGAAGCATGTGTGTCGACTTGGCGCACCAGCACTATCCTGCTCTCGTCGGGAGAGAGCAGAAAGTCTTCAATGTCACCTCCGTCAGACTTATGCATTGCCACAGCCCGACGATTGTTGCCCCCGGTATCCATTGTCCACAACTGCCCCCGGGCGCAAAACAATATCCGGGTATTGTTGTTGACAAAAACCGCATTGCTTTCCAACTGGGATGTTTTTGTCAGTTGTATGACCTTGCAGGAATCAAAGTCCATCAGATAGAGTACAGAATGGCTCTTGTTCTGTTCCACGCTGTAGTATACCACGTTGTAGACCATCATTTTCCCGTCTGACGACATCCGGGCAGTCCCTATCCTCCCCATTGCCCATAGTGTCTCTGGAGTCAAAAGGTCTGATTTCAAAACCCCGGTGCTGCGCCCGATGAAATCCACTGATTTGTTGTTGCCAGACCTTACCATAACTGCAAAATTAATAACCAGCAGCAAAACCAAGAGCTTATTCAGTGCTGTCTTCATAAATAGTCAATCTTTAGAGGTTGTTTCGAGGCTTGTGTCTCGCCGGAGAGATAGCGGCCTGCGCTTGTATGGTTTCAGAACATTTATCATCTGTTCCTCATCTGCTGTTGTTTCTCCTGCATTTCCTGCATTGCCTTCAGACGGGCGGCAATGCCGCTCATTTTTTTGGGGTTGTCCTTGTTCCTTCGGTAGTTCTCCTCCAGCTTGGCCAACAGTTTTGCATCGTCAGTACGCCACCTGAGGAACCACATGGTGACAGCCGATCCCAGCAGAGAAATGAAATAATAGTAGTTCAGCCCCGAGCCGTAGTCGTTGAAGATAAAGAAGAACATCAACGGCATCAGCATCATCATCCACTGCATCATCTTCATCTGGCCGGCCTGCTGCATGGCCATTGTGTCACGCTGCTGCCTCATGCTGAGCCAAGAATACAGCAGGTTGCTGACACAGAAAAGCACACAGAATATGCTCAGATGGTCTCCTATCAACCATACGGGTTTGTCCCATGTGAGGATGTTTTCGTAAGTAGACAGGTCGTCTGCCCACAAGAACGGTTGTTGCCGCAACTCTATGGAATTGGGCACAAAATTGAACATCGCAATCCAGATCGGCATTTGAATCAGCATCGGGAGACACCCGCCCATCGGATTTGCCCCGTATTGGCTGTAGAGTTGCATCGTTTCCTGCTGTTTCTTCAACGCATCTTCCTGATTCGGGTATTTCTTGGCGATTTCCTCGACCTTCGGCCGCAGTACTCTCATCTTGGCACTTGACATGTAGCTCTTCTTCGTTGCGGGATATACCGCAATTTTCAGAATCAGGGTAATGACAAGCAAGACCATGCCCATTGACAATCCGATGGAGGTGAGACCGTCAAACAGGTAGATGGTTATGTACTGGTTGATGTACTTGAACAAAGGCCACCCCAAATACACGAGTTCTTCCAGTCCCAAATCACGGCCGTCAAGGGTGTGTCCGTTCATCTCCTGAAGCAACCGGTATTTGTTGGGACCGATGTAAAGCTGCATCTTTGTCGGGTTCTGCCCGCTCGGGTCAAACTGCGTCTTCATCCGGGCCGTATAGTATGACAGGTAGCCGCTTCCCTGCGCCAGAGGTTTTGTCGTGACGGTCGTTTCCTTGAAATCATTGTAGCTTATCAGCACATAGCTGAAAAACTGGTTCTTGAAGGCAACCCAGTCCAGCGGTTCCTTGATTTGTTCCTCGTCTTCTGTCTCTGCGCGGACATAGTCTGTACTTTTCCCTCTCTCCTTGTATGTCACCGAAGAACGCTGCTGCTCAAATTTATATCCTCTCTCCTGCTGTGTGATGGAGTCTGACCATTCAACAGTGACTGCCCTGCTGTTGGGCGAGAAATGCCTGTCCAGCCCCTTGCTGCCCCTAATGGTCATGTCAACCATGTAAGTCTCCGCACGCAGATGATAGTCTATCGCCAGCTCACCGCCGTCAAGGGTCGCTGCCACGAGGGTAAGGGTGGAATCCGTTGCATTGGAGGGGGTGAAATACAACTCCCCGGTGTTTATGTTCTCGTCTTTCGCCTCCAAAACGAAATTCAGTTTGGAGTTGTTTTCGTCAAACAGGACAACGGGGGTCTTCTGCTGGTTCTTGAACTTTTTCAGCACAGCCTTGGAGACCACTCCTCCATGAGTGTTGACATCAAGCTTGACAACGCTGTTCTGCAATGTCAACATCCTGCTTTTGCCGTGCATGGACACACCGAACAAGGAAGTCGTGTCAAGTCCCGTCGTGTCCTGTCGTGCGGTCTGGATGCTGTCGTTCTCCAGCTGTCGTTTTATCTCTGAAATCCTCTGCTGTTCAAAAGCTATGCTGTCGGCAACCCTCCTTGCGTTGATTTCTTCCTGCGACGGAGTGTTAATCATGCCAAAGCCAATGATTACAGCGGCAATGAGCAACATTCCGATAATGGTGTTCTTGTTCATGTCCAATCAAACAGTTTCGTCCAAAAATAGAGTATTATGTTAGCGGACTGCAAAAGTAGCAATAAAAAGCGATTTTTGACGCAACACCCGCAAAGAAATCCTACACGGTTACGATATGTGTCCGCTTCCTTTTGTTCTCCGGGAAAGAAGTGCTACCTTTGCCTGCAATGCAAAAAACCAAAATCAATAACCATGAAAAAAAATTTTTTGTTAGCGGTATCCTTTGTTATTGCCGTTGTTGCGGTTAAGGGCCAAGGCGCAATGCCGGAGTTCAGCACTGCCGGCGGAGACACCATCTGGTATTACATACAGTTCCAGACAGGAAAGCACTGCCTCAAAGACCCTGACGTGAGCAACGGGGTTCTCGTCACTGCCGACAAGAGCAATTCCGACAACCAGAAATGGGCGTTGATAGGAACAAAAGACAATTTCAGACTCATAAGCAAGAAAGGAAATCATGTCTATTTTTCCGCAAGCAGATTCCGTTCGTCGAGATCCACTCCCGTAGACCTGCGCCTTGTAAACGGGGCAGGCTGTTGGGAAATACAGCGCACAACATCAACCCTGTGCATGAACCAGTGGGGAGGCTCTTCGGTTGGAGTAAATCTTGGTGAATACAAGGCGGGAGACCCCAACAACGGGCTGGACTTCGTGCTGGCGCAGCCTGTCGCTCCGAAGTTTTCCGATGACAAACAGGAATACTGGTATTTCCTTGTCTTCTCCAACGGCAGCAACACCATTGTCGACAACGGGGAAAACAGCAACGCGACGCTGTCTTCGGCAGACCCGGCAGACAACCAGCTGTGGAAATTCGTAGGAACGTCCGCGAATTTCCAGCTGGTCAGCAAACTGGGAAACTACGCATACGTAAAAGGCACGGGCGACAATGCCCGTCTGTGTACCAGACAAGGTGTGGAATACACGGGCGGCTTTTCCCTGTCGGAAACGCAAAACAGCACCTACACTCCAGCATGGGAAATCAAGGCCAATCCGGTATCTGTGGCAAACTCCCGTTTCAACCAATGGCAGGGTGCGGCAAAAGGCCATGAAATAGGGCTCTACACAGCCTCGGATCCCGGCAATCCCATCACCTTTGTCAGCCCAGACAAAATGACCTATGCAGATTACAAGGTCTCGGGGGCGTCTTCGTTTTCACCCGAGCACGATTTGACGTTGTGGTACAACAAGCCCGCCACACTCACGCAGGTCAGCAACACGTGGATGGAATATTCCCTTCCGATAGGCAACGGGCAATTGGGGGCAAGCCTTTTCGGCGGCGTGGCCACTGACGAAATCCAGTTCAACGAAAAAACCCTGTGGACAGGCAGTCCCAACGACATGGGGTCCTACGGCCAGTACAAGAACTTCGGAAGCGTACTTGTGAAAGATCTTGGTTCCGACTTTGACTATTCCACCGACCACATGGTCAAAAACTACGTGAGATTCCTTGACATCGAAAACGGCACGGCAGGGGTGGAATACACCAACGCGGCGGGGACAACGGCATATTCGCGCAGATATATAGCCTCCACCAATGACAAGGTAATCGCCGTAAGATACAAAGCCGAGGGCGACAACAACCTGGACCTTCTGTTTTCGTATGCGCCGGGAGCAGACATCAACGCCTCCACCCCGACTTACAACAACGCGACAGCGTCGTTCGGGGGAAAACTGACAACCGTGACTTACAGTACGGTCTTCAGGGTGACGGGGGACAATGATGCCGTCATTACAAGCACGGACGAAGGCATAAGGATAAGCAATACGAGCGAAGCTGTCCTCTTGCTCGCCGCATTGACGGACTACGACCCCAACAGCGCGTCATGCAAGGGGCTGTACAGCGATGTTGCGGCCGAAGCGTCAGACCGTGTCAGCAAGGCGGAGCAAAAAGGTTGGGACGCTATTTGCCGCGACCACGCCAATACATTCCAGGGATACATGGGACGCGTAAAGTTCCAACTCTCCAATGCACACAGTTCACTCCCCACGAATGAACTTATTGACAACTACAACTCCTCCGCCAACAAAACCGGCACGGAAGCCGATGTGCTGTTCCTTGAGCAGCTGTACTTTGCCTACGGACGTTATCTGGAAATAAGCAGTTCCCTCGGCATAGATGTGCCGAGCAACCTGCAGGGTATCTGGAACAACAAGTCACAAGCCCCATGGAACTCCGACATCCATTCCAACATCAACATACAGATGAACTATTGGCCGTCAGAACCGACCAATCTGACGGAAACCCACCTGCCGTTCCTCAACTACATAATCAACATGTCAAGCCGTGGCAACTGGAAAAGAGCCGCCACATCATACGGAAACGTCACCAACGGCTGGACTTGCTTTACGGAAAACAACATCTTCGGAGGAATGTCGACATGGGGGAGCAACTACTTTGTGGCAAATGTGTGGTATTGCGCCCACTTGTGGCAGCACTACCGCTACACCCTTGACAAAGAGTTTCTGCTCAGGGCTTTTCCCACCATGTACAGTGCCGCACAGTTCTGGATGGAACGGATGATCAACGACCGGGGGTATTCTTCGTTGAACATCGCGCCTGACGGCACGTTCGTTGCTCCGAACGAATATTCCCCGGAACAAGATGCCCACAATTCGGAAGACGGGACTGCCCATGCACAACAGCTCATATACTATCATCTGCAGGCCGTCCGTCAGGCGATAGACATTCTGGGGGGAGAATCCGGGGTGACAGAGCAGGAAATCGCAACTTTGGACAATTACCTTACCAAAACAGACAAAGGTCTTCATACAGAAACATATACGGCCAATACATCCGCAAACAGCGCATGGACAAATCCACGGAATGGAGTGAAGAAAGGAGACCTCATACTGAAAGAGTGGAAATACTCGCCGTATTCCGTCAGCAATGACCCCGGCCACCGCCACCTCTCGCATCTGATGGCACTGTATCCTCTGGATCAGATTTCATCGACAAGCGAGTTTTTCACGCCTGCCGTAAATTCACTCAAACTCCGCGGCGATGCCGCTACTGGCTGGTCAATGGGATGGAAAGTAAACCTGTGGGCCCGCGCCCTTGACGGCGACCATGCCCATGTCATAATCAAGAATGCGCTGAAGCACTCCACGTCGTATGACACCAACCAGTATGCGGGAGGTATCTACTACAATCTGTACGACTCGCACTCCCCGTTCCAAATAGACGGCAATTTCGGCGTATGCGCAGGCATTGCGGAAATGCTCCTGCAAAGCCATGCAGGCAATATCCATATCCTGCCCGCACTGCCATCCGTATGGAAAAAAGGCAGTGTCAGCGGTCTCAAGGCCATCGGAGACTTCGAAGTGGGCGTGGAATGGGAAAACGGACAAGCCACATTAATAACAGTCAAGTCAAACCAGGGACAACCCCTCAAAGTGCACTACCCGAATGTCTTTGACCGTCTGGTCACCGTAAACAACGTGGAAATAGACTGCACTGCCGAAGACTACAATACCATATCCGTTCCGCTCAAGGCCGGAGAGACTGCAGTCATAGACCTGGGCAACACCGCAACGTCCATCAGTAAAAAAAATGCCGGAGACAAGGTATATACCGTCATTAACGGCAGCTGCATCTCGTTGAGCGACCCGGAGATTCAACGCCTGACAGCCACTGACCTGAGCGGCAAGACCGTAGGGGTCTCCAACAAGCCGGAGATAAAAGTGGAGGCCTCCGCATCGAAGATTGTAGTGCTCAACGCCACAACACGCCAAGGAGACTCTTATACCAAAAAAGTCAGAATACAATAGGCGGAGACTAAAAATTGCCTTTAACCCAAATCGGTCATTAGAAAACTGCATATCCCTCTAATGACCGATTTGGCATAAATAAAGAGGATGTGCCAGTTTTGACACGCCCTCCGGCGAAAAACCAAAGAAGACTGTCTCTATGGGACTTTATGGTTAAGCCGGAAAAGCGGCGGAAGACTGCCGGCGAAAAAAGTTCGTGCTGAAAGAAAAAAAGCTTGAGAGGACGGCGACAGGAATTGAGATAACGGCGGCGTTCCGCCCGAAACTCTGTCGCGTTTCGGCGGAAACGGATAACCGTTTCGCCCGGAGCGGACATCCGTTTCGGGCGGAACGCATCGGGGAGAACAAGCAGAAATTTTGTCACGTCAGCATTTTTCAACGCCCGGAAGGCTTCGCGGTGTTGCCATGTGCGGTCCTGTCCGGCGCGGAAAGGAAACGCATCCTTTTTTCCACATTGCGAAGCTGTCGGATTGCCACCGAAGACTTTACCACACATCCCGCCTGCAATAGCGATGCCGGCACAGTCCTGCAACACAAAAAAACGCTTTTACGCTGAACAAGCGTTTCGGGTTGGATATAAGTTAGTATCTTTGCAGACTGAAATTCTCCAAATACAAGTTCACGATATGGTCATAGATTTCAGCAAAATAAAGGAAGAGACGTTGCCCCGTTTCAAGGGGGGCGAGAAGGAGTATGTCGCCCAAAGGTACATTGACGACAACGTGAAAATCATGAAAGGACATCTCGCGCCCGGCGCAAGCATCGGAATGCATACCCACACCGAAGACACCGAGGTCATATTCATGACAACCGGCGAAGGCACGGTGATTTACGACGGCGAGACATTTTCCCTACGTGCGGGACAGTGCCACTACTGTCCCAAAGGACACACCCACAGTCTCGTCAACAACAGCGAAACCGACATGGAATTCCTTGCCGTAGTGGCAAACCAATAACCAGCCGCCGACACAGCGTTTACTGTCATGAAAGGTTCCATACAGGCAAAGGGCGTAAGGGTCAACAACCTGAAAGGGATTGACGTTGACATTCCACGCGGCAAGTTTGTCGTCATCACCGGCCTTAGCGGAAGCGGGAAGTCAAGCCTTGCCTTTGACACACTGTACGCCGAGGGACAGCGGCGGTATGTGGAAAGCCTCTCGAGCTATGCGCGCCAATTTCTTGGAAGGCTGAAAAAGCCGGACTGCGATTTCATCAAAGGAATCCCACCCGCCATAGCCATAGAGCAGAAAACCACCAACCGCAACCAGCGTTCTACGGTAGGAACGACAACAGAGATCTACGATTACCTGCGGATGCTCTTCGCACGGGCAGGCAAGACCTACTCGCCTGTCAGTGGCGAAGAAGTGAAAAGCGACACCGTGGACGATGTCGTCAAGTATGTCACGAGTCTGGGCGAGGGGCAGAAATTCACCATTGAATGCCCGCTGACAATCTCGCCGGGACGGACTCTCGCCCAACAGTTGGAGGCCGAATGCAAGCAGGGGTTTTCACGCATCACAGCCAACGGGGAACCGCAGAACATCAACGACCTCAAGCCGGAAGACATCGATGCGCTTAGTCCGGACTGCGTAACTTTGCTTATAGACCGTTTGTCCGTAAGGTCTGACCGTGACTCGCTGTCACGGCTTTACGAAAGCATAGAAACGGCTTTCGAGGAAGGAGGACAACAGTGCTTCATACGAAAGCGCGGCGATGCCGTGACACGCAATTTCAGCACGGCTTTCGAACGCGACGGAATTGTTTTCGAACGCCCTACGGATGCCATGTTCTCATTCAATTCGCCGGCGGGGGCATGTCCGGAATGCGAGGGGTTCGGCATGACCGTGGGGATTGACGAGACGCTGGTGATTCCCAACACCGCGCTATCCGTATGGGACGGAGCTGTGCAATGTTGGCGCGGCGACAAGATGGGCGAATGGAAACGGGTGTTCTGCGAGAGGAACAGCCCCAAAGGATTCCCCGTGTTTGAACCGTACTATGCTCTGTCCGAAAAACACAAAAACATACTGTGGCACGGTGACGAGGAAGAGCAGCAGCTCCCCGAAGAACAACAGGTGAGCATTGACGCCTTTTTCCGCATGGTAAAACGCAACCTGTACAAGATACAGTACAGGGTAATGCTGGCACACTACCGCGGCAAGACAACATGTCCCGTTTGCCACGGACGGAGGCTGAAGAAAGAGACGGAATACGTCAAGGTGGACGGGCACACCATCACCGAGCTGGCAAGCATGCCGATACGGCAACTCAACGAATTGTTCCGGCATATGGAGTGCAACGATTTTCCTATTCTCACCAACGAGATAAAGGCACGGCTCCAGACCCTGTCCGATGTGGGATTGGGCTACCTGACACTCGACAGGGCATCCAACACCCTTTCGGGAGGCGAAAGCCAGCGAATCAGCATAGCGACATCGCTGAGCAGCAACCTCATGGGGTCACTCTACATTCTCGACGAACCGAGCGTGGGACTCCATCCGCGCGACACGGAGAAGCTGATCGGAGTGCTGCGCAGGCTACAGCAACTCGGCAACACCGTAGTGGTGGTTGAACACGACGAGGAGATCATGCGCTCCGCAGACTACATCATAGACATAGGTCCCGGAGCCGGTGTCAACGGAGGGAAAATAGTCTACCAAGGCAATATGTCAGAACTGAGGAGCGGGACTGAAAGCTACACCGTGAGATACCTTCTCGGCGAGGACACCATACCCGTGCCCTCGTCGCGCCGCAGCTCAAACCGCCGCATCGTCGTCAGGGGAGCGAGGGCCAACAATCTGAAGGGGATTGACGCAACCTTTCCGCTCAACGTGATGACCGTTGTCACGGGAGTGAGCGGCAGTGGAAAGTCCTCGCTCGTGACAAACATCCTTTACCGCGGGCTGAAACGGCATTTTGACGAAGCGTGCGAACGCCCTGGCGAATACCTGTCGCTGGAAGGCGACCTGAAAGCCCTCGGCGGTGTCACGCTGATTGACCAAAGCGGCATCGGGACTTCGTCGCGCAGCAACCCCGTGACATACATAAAGGCCTACGACATGATACGCAAGCTTATGGCAGACCAGCCCCTTTCAAAACAGCTGGACTTCAACGCCGCCACCTTTTCGTTCAACACGGAAGGCGGGAGATGCGAGAACTGCAACGGGGAGGGAAAGATAAAGGTGTCAATGCAGTTCATGGCAGACATAGAAATTGAATGCGAGGAATGCCACGGCAAACGGTTCAAGAAAGATGTCCTTGAGGTAACTTTTGCAGGGAAGAACATTTCCGACATTCTCGACATGGAGGTGGACGAAGCCATTGACTTCTTTGAGCACAACGGGCAACCTGCCGTATCACGGCGCATAAAGCCTCTCCATGATGTCGGATTGGGCTACATAAAGCTCGGGCAAGCATCGTCAACCCTTTCCGGCGGCGAGAACCAGCGCGTGAAACTGGCCTCGTATCTTGCAAGTGAAAAGACACAGCCCACCCTGTTCATTTTTGACGAACCGACCACGGGGCTGCATTTCCACGACATACAGATACTTCTGCAAGCTTTCCAAACCCTGATTGCCCACGGGCACACCATTGTAGTCATAGAACACAATCCGGATGTGATAAAATGCGCTGACCACATCATAGATCTGGGTCCCGAAGGAGGAGACGCGGGAGGTCGCATCGTAGCGGAAGGCACCCCCGAACAAATAGTGTCATGCCCCGACAGTTACACGGCAAGGTTTCTCAGGGGAAAAATCACAGAAAGCAACACAGCACCCGATGCAAACGGACAGCCACAATGAAGAATGAGGAGAGATGGCGATACAACTACACGGAACTGAAATCATATATTGAAGAACACGGGCAACTGCCGGACAAAAAGAAAAAAGAAAACCGCAGGTTGCTGAACTGGT
>CAVHBF010000018.1:15076-21933 GCA_963634195.1 Bacteroides thetaiotaomicron
CGGAAAAATAAGCAATGAACGTGCAAAAATGCTGGCAGAGCTGTCCGAAACACGCAGGTGTTTTATGCAGACCGACAGCTTTTTATAATTATTAACTAAATTGCAACTTGCCGTTTCGGGTGTTCGGGCTACCTTTACGGACAATATAACTTTCAAAACCACTGTCATGGTTTCCACGCTCATCATACTCTTGGTATCTGCCGTGTTTTTTGCCGTCGGGAAAATACGTTCCGACGTAGTGGCTCTCTGTGCAACTATTTGCCTGCTGCTTACGGGGGTGCTCACGCCGCACGAGGCCCTTGCGGGGTTTTCGAATCAGGTGGTAATCATGATGGCAGGATTGTTTGTGGTAGGCGGAGCCATTTTCCAGACCGGTGCGGCAAAAAAAGCCAGCGCGTGGCTCATGTCTCTTGCGGGCGACAGTGAGATAAAGCTGTTTGTACTGCTCATGGCAGCCACGGCCGCAATCGGAGCCTTCGTGAGCAACACCGGCACTGTGGCACTCATGATGCCCATCGTGGTAAGCCTTGCCCAGAAGGCAAACATACAGTCAAGCCGACTGCTTATGCCCCTTGCTTTTGCAAGCAGCATGGGCGGAATGCTCACCCTTATAGGCACGCCGCCCAACCTGGTGATACAGGAAGCCCTTGAAGAAGCCGGCTACGAGCCTTTGGGATTTTTCAGTTTTCTGCCGGTTGGAGCAATCTGCATAGTTGTCGGCATCATCGTTCTGCTGCCGCTCAGCAAACGTTTCCTTTCGGGCAGGCAAAAGAAAGGGCACGGCCGCAAGCCACAGGCCAAGACTCTTGAAAATCTCATCTCCGAATACAAGCTGGAAGAGGATCTCTCAGTGTTTGCCATAACAGCAAAATCGATGGCGTGCGGCAAGACCCTCGCCCAAATAGACCTGCACCACCGCTACGGGTTGACCGTGCTGGAGGTGAGACGGATAAAAAAGGCGCACACGCCCCTTATGAAAGAAGTGGAACAGCAGATGGCTGGTCCCGACACCGCCCTCGCAAACGGCGACATCATATACCTCAGCGGAAACAAGGAAAAGGCAGACCGCTTTGCCCGCGACATGCAGCTCGAGCAAGCCGCAGAGCAGCTTGCGTTCTACGACATCGGCATTGCAGAGATAATCCTCATGCAGAACTCGCGTTTCTGCGGCAAAGAACTCAAAGACACAAACCTGCGGCGCCTGTACAACATCAACGTGTTGGGCATCAAGCGCAATGACGAATACATCACGAGCGATTTGCCCAGCATCACACTGAAAAAAGGCGATATTCTCCTCATACAGGGCAAGTGGAGCAACATCGCCAGGATTTCAAACGACACAGACGGTATCGTTGTGATGGGACAGCCCCTCGAGGAAGCGGCCAAAGTGACTCTTGACTACAAAGCCCCGCTCGCGGTCACGATAATGCTGCTGATGGTGGGAGCCATGGTGTTTGACTTTATTCCCGTTGCGCCGGTAACGGCCGTGATGGCTGCTGCGGTACTGATGGTCCTCACCGGATGTCTGCGGAACGTGGAAGCCGCATACAAAACCATCAATTGGGAAAGCATCGTGCTCATAGCAGCCATGCTGCCAATGTCCGTGGCACTGGAAAAGACGGGGGTATCGGAAGCCGTCTGTTCCATGCTGACAGACAATCTGGGAAAAGCAAGCCCCTATGCCCTGCTGGCCGGCGTGTATTTCACCACTTCGCTGCTGACAATGTTCATAAGCAACACCGCCACGGCCGTTCTCATGTCGCCGATAGCCCTTTCGTCAGCCACAGCGATGGGGCTGAGTCCCTACCCTCTGCTGTTTGCCGTCACGCTGGGAGCGAGCATGTGCTTCGCCTCGCCGTTTTCCACGCCGCCGAACGCTCTGGTGATGCAGGCCGGCGGATACAGGTTCACTGACTACATACGTGTGGGACTGCCTTTGCAGATAATCATGGGGATTGTGATGGTGGCTGTTCTGCCGCTGCTGTTTCCGTTCTGATCCGAAAAGAGTTCCGCTGTTGTGTCTGGCGCATGCTGAACTCGCACCCGCAGTATTGCTGGTTGTAAAACCCGTTTTCCTTCAGCAGGGCATTGCGCCGGTCCTGCAAGCCCCCTTTGCGCCAATTCCGGTCCAGAAAGACAACTCCGTTGTCCACGCAAGCCTCTGCCACATGGCCAGCCTCGGCAATCTGAGCAATGCTCTTCCACCGCGACGACGCCAAAGTCGTAGCCATGACAGCGAAGCCGTTTTCCTTGGCGTATATCGCGGTACGCCTCAAGCGGAACTCAAAGCAACGCAGGCATCTCAGACCGCGCTCGGGCTGGTTTTCCATACCCCTAACATGGCATAGCCATTCTTCGTGGCAACAGGTGTCTTCAACAAAAGGAACCGAGAGACGCCGCAGATAGTCCCGTATTTCATTGCGGCGGTGTTCGTACTCTGCAACAGGATATATGTTGGGGTTGGAGTAAAACACTGTCGGTCTGATGCCGTTTTGCAAAAAGAACTCCAATATCGCAGCCGAACACGGCGCGCAACAAGAATGCAACAGGACGCTGCGCCCTGTTGCATTCACTATCTCCGGCAATTCAATGGCAGACCTCTGTGTCATAGCAATCCGCCACGCCTCTTTCAGAAATAAAGGCCAAAGCCCACTTTGAGCCCTACGGCACTCTTGTCACCAAAATCATTGAGCGACATGTTGTAATAGACGGCAGGCTCTATGCTGACGTAATGGTTGATGTAGAAACAGTAGCCGACCTCAATGGGGATGCGGAGGTCATTGTAGCTCTTGGTTTCATGGCAATACTCAAGACCGGCTCCCAGAAACACTCCGTTCTGGGTAAAATAATATCTGCCGCCCAAGCCCAGCGTGATATCGTCGAAGTGCGGCTTGTGGCTATAGCCCACATTGGCTTTAAGCATGACACCGTCGTAGAGGAAATAGCCCGCCGTGGCATCCACGCCAAAACGCAGCTTTTCCGAGCTGCTATATGACAGCCCCAGATTTGTTATTGAGGCCCCGACATATTTTGTCCCTTGTTCAAACTGGGCTTTGCCAACTGTCGCCCCCAAGAGGAGAGCCACTGCCAATAGAATCTTTTTCATTCGTGTTTTTGTTTTAAGTTTGTATTAAGCATGCGACCGTTTAAACCATACGGAAAAAACAAAGGGTCTTTCGTGTACAAAAATACGCATTATTTTCGTATGCAGCACCAAAAGAAAGGAAAAATAATTAATTTCGCAACGAAACAAAAAACGGAAAACAGCCCCATGCGCATATTACATACCGCCATTTTTCTGGCTTTGTTTTTCTTCTGTCACGAGACCTGCGCCCAACTGTCCCCCACGTCGCCGAAGAGGGAGTTCCGCGGCGTATGGCTCACCACGCTCAGCGGGCTGGACTGGCCTACGGCAAAGGCGAACAGCATTTCCGGCATCAAGAGCCAGCAAGAAGAACTACGCAACATTCTTGACAAACTCAAAGCAGCCAATTTCAATGCCGTTGTCATGCAGGTGAGGACAAGGGCCGCAGTAATATACCCGTCAGCAATAGAGCCGTGGGACGCATGTCTGACAGGCAAATACGGAGTGAGTCCGGGATATGACCCTCTGGCCTTTGCAATTGAAGAATGCCACAAGCGCGGACTACAGTTTCACGCATGGCTTGTGGCTATCCCCGGCAACAAGTTCGCCCAGTCGAAGGCGTTGGGGAAGATGTCGTTGGACAAGCGGATGCCAAATCTCTGTCTGAAGACCAGCGAAGGATATATGCTCAATCCAGGGCTTGCCGAAACTGCCCACTATCTGGCTTCGCTGTGCGAAGAGATTGCAAAGAACTACGACATTGACGGCATAAGTCTGGACTATATCCGCTACCCGGAGAAGGAAGTGAAATTCAACGACCTGCCAACGTACAGGAAACTTTCCGGCGAAGGCCAATCGCTGCAGGACTGGCGCAGGAACAATATCTCGCGTTGCGTAAAAGCCATACATGACAGGGTGAAAGCCATAAAACCATGGGTGGCCATCAGCTGCAGCCCGATAGGAAAATTCCGCGACACCAGAAGATATCCCTCGGGGGGATGGAACGCCTACAACGCCGTGGCGCAGGATGCCAAGCTGTGGCTCAAAGAGGGATGGATGGACATTCTCATGCCCATGATGTATTTCCGGGGCAACCACTATTTCCCCTTTGCCATGGACTGGCAGGAAGACTCCTACGGCCGGTGTATAGCGTCAGGATTGGGTGTTTACCTGACAGACAGGAACCAGAAAAACTGGCATCGTGGCATAATTGAAAGCGAGATAGAGTTTGGCAGAGCCAACGGGCTTGGAGGCCAGGTGTTTTTCCGATCACGGTTCATAACAAACAACACCAAAGGCATCTACGACAATCTCAAGAACAACCTGTACTATTCAAAGGCTCTGGTGCCGCCACTTGCCGGCAACGACATCCCGACTCCAGCAATACCAACCAACGGAACTATCACTGCCACTGACAGCGGCATCAGAATCGCCTGGTACGGCAATGCAGAAGACTACAGGTATGTCCTGTACCGCAGCAACCGATACCCCGTGGACACAAACAACGGCGCTTGCATCTACATCACGGACATAATCCAACCCTGTGTCACCATAGACACCCCCTACCCCGGCGGGCTGGCGCCGTATTACGCAATAACGGCGATAAACCGCTACGGAGTGGAAAGCAAACCCCTGGAACTGAACAAGCCGCATTCTTTTGTAGAAATACAGAAGTTTACCGAACTCTGCCCGGAAGAGGCAGTGAAACCGTGAAAGTTTCCTTCATCCCACGATTTCTATCAAAGACACGAAACGGGTGTCTGACAATATCGGAGTAAGAAGCAGCACTCCTCCAACAAGCTTGCCATCCGCATCGAAAACAGGCTTCTGCATACATTTGCACTTTGCCGCAAGTTCTCCGCTGTCTTTGCTGTAAACAAGCCTGAATTCGGCTTTGCGGTCTTTGTTGACCAGATCTGACAAGTGCAAGGACAGCATACCCATTGTACGCCTCACGTTGATTTCCACACACGGGTGCACGGCAAGCCTCCCGCCATCGTCCACAATCATCATGTCCACACCCAACGGCCCCATATAATTGCCTGTAAATATTTTGCGGAGAACCGAAAGCAACACGTCTGCGACATCCCTGTAGAGAGCGCGCGGAAAATAGGCCTCCATCATGTTCCACAACCGTTCCTGCGGCATCAGCAAATTGCCTGCATAGGCATTGCCGGAAGTTGTACGAAACACCGACAGTCCGCAGTATTCCACTGTGTTTTCGGTCACGATAAACTCCATTGCAAAATCCCGGATTTTGCTGTAGTACGGCTCAACGACAATTCCTCCATGCAATTTGATACAACGCAACGCCCAGTTCAGCTGTTGCCCGCCGACACGACCGTTGACAAAGCGCAAGCCCCGACCACTGCCTGACCACAGTTCTTTCAACACGAACCGCCCCTCCGGCAGACACAGGCTTTCCCCCGAGGTGCACAACGTACTATCGCCACACAAAGACCACTTGTCACCCAACGACGTCCCCAATGCACCGAGTACCCTCATCGCTGTTTCACGCGAAGACAGTGTCCTTATCTTTTCAAGTTGTCCGGACGAAGGCAGATTCGAGAATCCGCATGACTTCAACTTGCGCACCAGCGCGGAATCCCACCCCCACACAGGAGCAAAAGGGTTGTACGACACTTCGCCGGCAGGAACAAAGAAATCCGCCAGTTTTGCCAAATCGCGCTCCATCGCCCTCACGTTTGGCGGAGGAGTATAAGAAACCATTCCATGCGAAAGAGCCAAATCGTGTGAAAAGTTTGCCAACAAACATTCCATGCGCGCAAAGTTAATCCTTTATCCAAATATTTTCAATACCAGTGTGCAATTTAGCCGTTTTTTTACTACTTTTGCTGACAAATCCAAACTTGTATACAATATGGAGAATTTCTTTCAGCGCCATGCTTATTTGTTGGAGCATACGGATTTGTCAATGACTCGTCCACTAATGAATGAAATAGACTGGAAACACCGGTTGATAGGAATCAAAGGGCCGAGAGGCGTGGGCAAGACCACATTCCTCCTGCAGTATGCAAAAAAGAACTATGACAACGCGACAAGACGCTGTCTGTATGTCAACATGAACAGTTTTTATTTCAGGGGTCGCGGGCTTGTGGATTTTGCGCAGGAGTTCGTGAAGCGCGGCGGAAGGGTTCTCATCATAGACCAGATATTCAAGCAAAACGGGTGGCGCGATGAACTGTGCGAGTGCTACAAGACATTGCCGACACTGCAGATTGTCTTTGCCACCACCACGGTAGAGGAAAGCGGAAGCGAAAACGACGAGCTTTCAACCATTGCGCATTTCTATTTCCTGCATGGTTTTTCTTTCAGGGAATACATCAACCTGCAGGCGGGTGTCGACATCCCCCGTTTTACACTTGACGACATTCTTCACCACACCGAAGACGTACAACGTACCGTGTTGATGAAAGTGAGGCCATGGATCTATCTGCAAAGCTATTTGCACCACGGCTACTATCCCATATACATAGAAAACCACAATTTCACAGAGACACTGCTCAAGACAACAAATGCCATGATTGAGGTGGACATCTTGTTTACCAAGCAGATTGACGTGAAATATGTAAGTCGTCTGAAAAAGCTGCTGTATCTTCTGGTAACCGGCGGCAGCGAGTCCCCCAACGTAAGCAATCTGGCACAGGAAATAAACACATCGCGTGCCACGGTGATGAACTACATGAACAGCCTTGAGGAGGCACGTCTGATACACCAGATATACAAACATGCGCCAAACGGTCCCAAGAAG
>CAVHBF010000019.1:0-20957 GCA_963634195.1 Bacteroides thetaiotaomicron
GAACAGACTCTAAATAACAAAACGATGCAAATATAAATTAGTTTTTGCAAAAACAGGTGATGCATACGTGCAGAATCGTCTCTTTGTGCATATTGTTTGCAGCAAAACGCGCCAAGATGCATATATATGCACAAAACTCTTTTCCAATACAGTCGGGCGGAATTGTGTGATGAGTAAACAAAGGGGCTGTATAAAAAACAAAGTGAATTTGGGCTGTTCTTTGGAAAACCACTACCTTTGCACACGGTTAAATGGGAAGTCAACCTATCACAGAATAACATATCTGTCTGTGGAAGATGAAAATTTAGCTATCCGCATTGGAGGGTTTACGACGGAACCAGATGAGATGACGGTGTTAAGGCATAGTCGTATCATCTGGTTCTCTTTACGTTTGACTGTTTGAATTGTTTAACAATAAAGAACAGTAAAAATGGTAAAACCTCAACATTTGACAAAAGATGCCATTGACCTGAACCGTGGCAGCGTATCGCGTACTTTTCGTAAGTTTTTTGTTCCTACGGTTCTGGGGATGCTGGCGCAGTGTTCCCTTACAGCAATTGACGGAATCTTCGTGGGACATGGTGTGGGAGTTGACGGCATCGCTGCAGTCAATATTACCATGCCAATATTTGTCACCGTTACCGGAATCGGGCTTATGCTTGGTGCGGGTAGTTCTGTTGTAGCCTCAATTCATCTTTCGCATGGAAAACCAAAGGCTGCACGAATCAACATCACGCAAGGCATTATCGCGGCTTCCTTGTTGGTGCTTGCCTTTACGCTGCCTATGCTTGTTTTTCCGACCGCTACGGCGAGGTTGCTTGGTTGCCCGGAAACCTTGCTTCCCATGGCAAGGGAGTATATGGTGTGGTTTCTCCCCGGAGAGGTTTTTTCCATGTGGTCGGCACTCGGTCTTTATTCCATCCGTCTTGATGGCTCTCTGAAGTATGCCGCATGGTGCTCGGGAGTGACGGCGATAGTCAATATCGTGCTTGACTGGCTTTTCATCTTTCCGTTCGGTTGGGGATTGATGGGCGCGGCGTTTGCTTCAACCATCGCGCTTGTAATAGGCGGCTCCATGGCAATGGCTTATATCTGTTTCCTTGCAAGCACATTGCGTCCTGTTTCCTTGAAATGGAGCATGAACAGCCTGCGGTATTCGCTCCGCAATCTCGGTTATCAGTCCCGCATCGGCTCTTCCAATCTGCTCGGCGAATGTGCTGTGTCAGCCATCGCGCTTGTCGGCAACCACGTTTTTGCCCACTATCTTGGTGAACTGGGTGTCGGTGCTTTTGGCATCGCTTGCTATTACTTGCCGTTTGTGTTCATGATTGGTAATGCCGTAGCCCAGTCGGCACAGCCAATTGTTTCTTACAATTATGGTCTCGGAAATCTTGGACGCGTAAGGGCGACTTTGCGTGTGTCTCTTGTTGCGGCAATATGTTGTGGTATTGTCGTCACTTCTCTTTTTAGCCTTTGCCCGGGATTGCTTGTAGGAATGTTCATTAATTCCGGCAGTCCGGCATCAGAAATAGCAGTACATGGTTTCCCGTTGTTCTCTGTGGCATTTGTTTGTTTCTTGGCCAATATCACTTTCATCGGATATTATCAGAGCGTGGAGAATATTTGTTACTCCATTACCTTTGCATTTATGCGTGGCCTATTTTTCCTTGTGCCGAGTTTTCTTGTAGTGCCGCACGTTTTCGGTGTCGATGGCATTTGGCTTGCGCTTGCATTCTCCGAGATTCTGACTTCCGTATGCACATTTGCTACGCACTTCATCCAAGAAAAATGCAAGAACTGACAAACAACGTTGCATAGTTCTATTCCAAGCGGCATCCCCCGTGTCATTACGAGTCAAGAAACATTGGCAGGAAGAAAAAAGACCGCCGTTCCTTTGCGTGCTATGTGCTGTTTCGTATGGGCGCGTGCGTTTGCCTTGTCGGCGTACTGGCGCGATTTGGGGAAAAACCGCAGGTATTATTTTGCCGTTTCACTGAAAGACCGTATTTTTGTAATGGTTTTAAAACAACAAGTAGCAATGGAGTCGCAGATAATGAAAATTGTCGGTGGTCGTGTGTTTACACCGCAAGGATGGGTAAAAGACGCCACGGTAGTGATAAGGAACGGCAAGATAATTGAGGTTTCCACAGGTCCGGTAGAGATCGGGGGGTCACGGGTTGTTGATGCCGGAGGGCACAATGTTGTGCCCGGCGGAGTGGAGCTCCACATACATGGCGGAGGAGGTCGTGACTTCATGGAGGGCACGGAGGAGGCCTTCAGAACAGCCATTGCGGCGCACGCCAAACATGGGACAACTTCCATCTATCCTACACTGTCTTCCTCCTCGGTGCCGATGATAAAGGCTGCTTTGGTCACTTGTGGAAAACTCATGGCAGAACCGTTTTCGCCTGTGCTCGGTCTGCACCTTGAGGGACCGTATTTCAATCCTGCCAAGGCCGGGGCGCAAATCCCCGAATATATAACTCCGCCGGTCCCGGCTGATTACGAAGACATTATTGACAACACCACGGCATTGAAACGCTGGGATGAAGCCCCTGAACTTCCCGGCACTACGGAGTTCGGCAAATATTGTACGGAGCATGGCGTTCTGGCTGCCATTGCCCATACAAAGGCCGAGTATGTTGACGTAAAGCGCGCTTGGGACTGTGGTTTTCGTCATGCCACCCATTTCTACAACGCCATGACAGGTTTCCACAATGTGAGGGAGTTCAAGCACGAGGGAACGGTAGAGAGTGTATATACGTTCCCCGAAATGTCTGTGGAGATGATTGCCGACGGGATTCATGTGCCGCCAACCATTCTCAGGATGATATACATGGTGAAGGGAGTGGAGCGCACCGCCTTGATTACTGATGCGCTGGCTTGTAGCGCAAGCGACAGCAGCACTGCATTTGACCCGCGTGTAATACTTGAAGACGGTGTATGTAAATTGGCAGACCGCTCAGCCTTGGCCGGTAGCATCGCCACGATGGATCGGCTTGTGCGCACCTGCGTGGAGAAAGCCGGTATCCCTCTGGAAGATGCCGTCCGTATGTCTTCGGAAACTCCTGCACGTATCATGGGCGTGCTTGACCGTAAGGGCACCATTGAGGTTGGCAAGGATGCAGACCTGTGTATCTATGACTCCGCCATACAGTTGCAGTCTGTCATTCAGCAAGGTCGGATTGTGGACGGCGTGGGGAAGTGAAGCAAAACAAGTCGCAGCCGGCAGTGGAGGCGCATTTTGCCCAGTCCTCTTGTCTGGTTGTGAAAAAATGCAAAAAGCTGACGGCGCGATGCATGGAGAGGCAAGTTTTGCTTAATTTTGCACGTCTAAAAACTTTTGTAAAATTGTGGTCTGCGAGTGAATCTGATAGTTGACATAGGCAACAGCTTCGCCAAGGTGGCTTTCTTTGAGGGTGGCGAGATGTTGAAATGGCAACGCATGGACATTGACCGTGTGGCGTGTTTTGCCAAAGGCAGTGAACTTGTCGGCAGCTGCAGACGGTGCATAGTTTCGGCTACGGTAGATTTGCCTCCGGCGTTGGTGTCTGTTATGCGTGATCTTCCTGTGGAAACGGTGTTTCTGGGAGAGCGGTCGCGGCTGCCTTTTGTCAATTGCTACAGGACTCCCCAGAGTCTTGGCACCGACAGAATGGCCGCAGTGGCAGGGGCGCAGAAGATGCTTCCGGGGGAAAATGTGTTGGTTGTGGATATCGGTAGCTGCGTGACCTACGATGTGCTTACGGAAGACGGTCGCTATCTGGGCGGCAACATTGCTCCGGGGCTGCTTATGCGTTTCTGTTCCATGCACGAGCATACGGCACGTTTGCCGTTGGTGGATGCCGTGGGCGACACTCCATCCTTGGGCTACGACACGGAAACGGCCATGCGGGCGGGTGTCCTCAAGGGTGTGGAGTTTGAGATAAGAGGTTACATACATTATTTACATAACAAGTTCGGGCCGGTTCGGGTGGTGCTTACGGGCGGCGATGCGGACTGCTTCAAAGATTTGTTGGCAGACGTTTCCGTCTATGATGCCCATTTGGTACTTCGCGGTCTCGACTTCATCTTGCAATATAATGAAGACAATATCTAAATCGGTGTTGGCGATATCGGCGGTATGCCTTGCGCTGTGTCCCGCTGCCGGGCAGACAAGCGGCAGCAACTCTCCCTTTTCGCGATATGGCTGGGGGACTCTTGCCGATGAGTCCATGGGGTTCAACAAGGGGATGGCGGGACTGGCTCTCGGCATGCGCGACAGCCTGTCCCTGAATCGCCAGAACCCGGCCGCCTACTCGGAAATGTGTTCGCAGACCCTGATCTTTGATGCGGGAATCTCGCTGCAGAATTGCCTACTCAAGTCGGGCGGCAAGACTATCAACGCCCAGAATTCGTCGGTGGACTATATTGCCGCAGGTTTCAGGCTTGCTCCGCGGTTGGGCTTCTCGCTGGGACTGCGCCCGTTCTCGTATGTGGGGTACAATTTCAGTACCTCCAGCTACCTTGACGACATCGACGGCTACGGCTCTAAGACGGCTCGAAGTACTTATTACGGTGACGGGGGCTTCCGCCAGATTTATGCCGGCGTGGGCTACAAGCTCATGCGCCCCCTGTCGGTAGGTATGAACGTGAATTATATCTGGGGAGACTACCTGCACTCTTCGTCCGTGAGCTATAGCGATGCCACGGTGCAGTCGCTCACACGCAATTACAAGGCCTCGGTAAACGCGCCCACCTTTGATTTCGGTGTGCAGTATGAGTGCCGTCTTGCCCCGAAGAACAAAGTGACTCTCGGCGTGACATACGGTCTGGGTGTAAAGATAAACCAGCAGGCCAAGTTCATCAACACACAATCGGGGTCGGGTGTGTCGGGCACTCCGGACACTATGCGCGTGGACAACGCCTTTGCCCTCCCTGACAAAGTTGCGGTAGGTGTTGTCTGGAATCGTGAAAATCGTTGGACTGTCGGTGCTGACTATTCTGTTGAGTTCTGGGAGAAATGCCGTTTCCCTTGGTTGCGCAATTCGGGGACGGCGACAGTATACGGAGTTGGGAAAGGATATCTGCGCAACCGCCATAAGGTGACCGTGGGCGCGGAGTATATACCCAACCCCCGCGGATACAAAATCAAGGATCACATAGCCTATCGTGCCGGGGTGTCATACTCTTCGCCATACACCAAGGTGGGGAATGGCAAGGACGGTCCGGAATATTTTCTGGTCAGTGCTGGTGTTGCTTTGCCTATAGTGAACAAATACAGCACCCGTTCAGTATTCAATGTGTCTGCACAGTGGGAGCACTCCGCATCCAATGATCTCAAGGGACTTAAGGAAGATTATCTGCGCCTGTGCATTGGTTTGTCGTTTAATGCCACGTGGTTCAACAAATGGAAATTTGAGTAGGTGCTATGCTGTTACATGGCATGAGGGGTCTCTTGTTCGCAATGCCGCTGTGTGTTGTCGCCGGGCTTTTCGCTTCGTGCGGCAAGGCCAAGTCTCCCGTTGCGCCGGCCGTGCGTGTGCGTGACTCGTTGAGTGTTCTGACGAGCTATGGTGTTAGCAAACTCATTTCGGATTCGGGACGCATACGCTACAAGGTGGTAGCGGAGGAGTGGCGTATATATGACCGCACCAATCCGCCTCGGCACAGCTTCCCCAAAGGCATCCTGCTGGAGAAATTCGACCAGAAGTATCATGTAGGAATGTACATAACCGCTGACACAGCCTACTGGTACAATCAGAACCTGTGGGAACTGCGCGGTCGCGTGATGCTCTGGGACAGGGATGGCACTGAGTTTTATTCGCAGAGGCTTTATTGGGATATGGCACGGCACGAGTTCTACTCCAATGTCCATTCGCGCCTTAAGACTCCAAACGAGGATGTAGAGGGCATGAGTTTCCGCTCCGATGAGAAGATGCAGAGATATACGATCAGCAACACGAGTGCCGTGTTCCCTATGCCCGGCGCCGCAACCGACGAGAACGACTCCGTCAAGGTGGCGGAACAGAACGAGATTCCGCAGCCTGCTTCGGTCATAGTGCCCCGGACTCCCGCAAGAGCTGCCGGAAAGCCCGATCCGCAGCTGCCTCCAGGCGGTCACTTCAAATAACCGTCTCCATATGGTGCGAGACTCCCTTTGTGGGCGTTTTAGCTAAAAAGTATCCGCAAAGCAAGTATATATGCAATCTTTTTCCTAACTTTGGCACTTGAAAAATGTGGTGGGGTCACTGTGTTTGCCGTAGGTGTGCGGCACAGGAGGACTTCAGACATCCGTGAAACGAACTGGTAGAGTAAAAACAAAAATAAAACATAATAATGGCAGCAATTCAAACAATCAGAAGCAAAGGCAAGTTGCTTATTACCATTATCGGTGTCGCACTCCTCGCATTCATCACAGAGGAGTTCTTTCGCGCTACCGAAGCACAGAGAAACCAGAACAGCGGCGTTATAGGCATTGTCAACGGCGAGAAATTCAAGTCGCAGGAGTACTCCGAACTGTTGGAGGCCTACAAGGCTTACGTTTCTTTTACACAAGGCAAAACGAGCTTTACGGATGACGAAGACGCAGCTCTCAAGGAGCAGGTGTGGGAAAGCTATGTAAGCAACAAACTCATTGAAGCTGAAGCCGGGGAACTCGGTCTTACAGTGACAGACGACGAGCTCCGCAACATTATGGCGGAAGGCACAAACGGCTTGCTTACCCAGACCCCTTTTGTCAACAGGCAGACGGGCAGGTTTGATGTTACCACCCTCAAGAATTTCCTTGATGAGTACAAGAAGATGCAGTCTGGTTCTTCGCAGATTCCTGAACAATACAGGGAACAATATGAAAAGCTCCATGCCTATTGGCAGTTTGTTGAGCGGACGCTGAAAGAGAGCCTGCTCCAGCAGAAATACAGCACTCTTCTTCAGGCTTCGTTTACGTCAAACCCGGTGGAGGGCAAGATGGTCTTTGATGCCACATCTGCCAGTGCGACTCTCCTTTTGGCCGGCATTCCCTATTCCACGGTCAACGATAAGGATGTGAACGTGAGCGATGCCGACCTCAAGGCAAAATACGAGGAACTCAAGGAAAGTTTCAAGCTTGATGCCCCTTCAAAAGACATCAAGTATGTGGCGGTTGCTGTGAAAGCCAGCCCCGCAGACAAGGCAGAGCTTGACAAACGAATGAACGGATACGCCTCAGAGGTCGCCACAACGGCAGACATTGCCGGTCTGGTGCGTCGTAGCCAGTCGACGGTAAGCTATGTTGATATGCCGCGCACGGCTGATGCTTATCCTGCTGATATCCGAGCCGAGCTTGACTCTATGGGCGTGGGTGCGGTAAAGGCTCCGTACTACAACCCGACGGACAACACCATGAACATCATCAAGCTTATTGCCAGAACGCAGGCTCCCGACTCAATCCAGCTCCGCCAGATTCAAGTGGGAGGCAAAGACCTTGCTGACACACGTAGTCGTGCGGACTCTATATACAAGGCCATTCAGAGCGGTGCCGACTTCAAGGAGATTGCCGCCAAATACGGTCAGACGGGCGACTCGGTTTGGCTCGTGAGCAGTATGTACGAAACCGGCACTGCCGATGCCGACAACCTTGCGTTCCTGAACAAGGTGCAGACCATGGGCGTGGGCGAGGTGTCAAACTTCGATTTCGCCCAGGGCAATGTTGTTGTAATGGTTACAGGACGTCAGCATATGGTGACGAAATACAATGCGGCTGTTATCAAGTGCCCGCTCAACTATAGCAATGAGACATCTAAGACCGTCTACAACAAGTTCAGCAAGTTTGTGGCTGACAACAAGACCATTGAGGCCATGGAGAAGAACGCCACAAAGAATGGCTACACTGTGCAGACCCTCAACGGGATTGAGACGGGAGATTTCTTCTCGATGAGATATTTCAGCCAGCCCGGCACAGACCGCCACATGATGCGCTGGATAAGCAATGATGCCAAGAAATGGATATTCGACGAGGCTGAAGACGGCGAGGTTTCACAGCTCTACAGTTGCGACAATGGTTCGCATCTTCTGGTCGTGTCTGTGGTCAAGTCCCACAAGAAGGGCTATATGCCACTCGAGGATGTCAAGGACATAGTGAAAAATGAGGTGCTCCGCGACAAGAAGGCGGAAAAGATTCTTGGCAAGCTGAAAGGCTGCAAGTCCCTTGCCCAGATTAGGGGTGTTGCCGGCGTGCAGGTTGACACGGCAAAGAATGTCAATTTCTATTCGCAGATGTATGACCCGGCTATACTGGGAACTGTTACCAATGTGAAGGCGAACCAGTTCGTAGGTCCGCTGAAAGGTTACAATGCGGTTTTTGCATATCAGGTGCTCAGCGTAGAGAAACGTGCCGAAGCCAAGTATGATGAACAGCAGTATGTAACGACCGCTGCACGCAACCATGCTACCATGGCATTGAGCCCGCGCCAGTACTACGGCGAGAGTCCGTTCCTCGCTTATCTCAAGAGCAAGGCTGGGATAGAGGATTTCAGATACAGGTTCTATTGATGTGCCAAAGGCGGTCTTTGCCGCAGCTGATGCCTGATGGAGGGCACAGCGTAACCGGGAATACGAAGTTTCTGACATAATTACGGCCGGCGTTGCTTTTGTAAACGCCGGCTTTTTTGTTGCCTGTTTCAGCCAGTATGTTTTGTCGTTGGTATTTATAGAACCCGTTAATTGTGAATAAATGTTATTTCCTCCAAATAAGGGCGATGTGCCTTGGTACCCAAATGAAGATTATGCTAAATTTGCAACAGAGTAAATTTTGGGGAGCGTTGTTGAGACGGCTCTTCGGGACAATTGGTAAAACAGTGTGGTTATGAAAAAGGTATTGCCTTTGTTTTTTTCCGTTTTGGTGGCAGTGATGTTCTTTTCTTCCTGTTCTGATGATGAGAACGAGGCGAGAGTGCTTTCCGGCGAATGGCACGGCGACTGGAGTATGTGGTACGAAGACGAGTTCGGTCGCACGTGGACGAGTAACGACACCTATATCCGTTTTGACCGGGGGCGCAGCACTTCCGGAGAGGGTACTCAAGTGGACTATTATCGGCACGGTCCGTACGAATATCTGGTCTATAGGTTTCGTTGGAGCGTTAGTGACGGTGTCATCTACCTCTCCTATCCGCATGATCCGGAGATGGATGTCGCCATCTACGACTACCATCTCAGCAACAGGGTTTTTGACGGATATTTCGGGTCCAGTCGCGCTTCGTTTACAATGGACAGAATCAGTAGCTTTGAATACTGGATTCCAGCGGTTGAGGTTGACAGCTGGTATGGTTATACCCTCTACAAGTACTACAGCAACGGATATGATGGCGCAGCCGGCTCAAAAGCTTACAATGGCGGCAACCTGCCCAAGATTGTGAAGCGTGGAGGTCATGCTCCCCTTGCTGCCGGACAGACAGACTGAGGTCAACTGGGGATGGAGGTTTTGCCTTCGCTCGGTCCCCGTATGTGCGAAAGACCGGCAAGACTGCTTTGCCGTCACGGATTGTTGGACTGTTTAAAATACAAGACTTATGAGAAAGATGATGTTTGCGCTTGCGGTCTTTGCGATAAGTGTTGACATGATGGCATTGACCCGGTCAAAGGTGCGCGAGTATGCCCGTTTCCTCAGCGACAGGATGGCGTATGAATTGGACTTGTCTTCCGGGCAATACGATGACTGCTACGAGATAAATTACGATTTCATCAATGCTGTTGGCGACCTGCTTGACGGAATGGAGAGTGGCGATCCCCGGGTATTCGATGACTATTATCGCTATCTTGACTATCGCAATGAAGACTTGTCTTACGTGCTGTCGTCATATCAGTACAGCCGTTTCCTTTCAACGGAGAGTTTCTACCGTCCTTTCTGTATCTACGAAGGGGCATGGGCTTTCCGCCCTTATATGGTCTACGCCAACCGCAACTATTTCTACAGGGCTTTGCCGTTTGGCTACAACGGGTATTACGGTACTCACGCCCGCCGCTACTACTCTGCCGGTTTCTATGCGGGTCGCTACACCGGCCCCCACTATGATTTTGTCCCCATACGCCGCCAGCGTGATTACAGGACATTTCATCGCCGCGATTTCGGACCGGTATATAGCGGTCACGGCAATCCCGCCCGCCCCTCTTACAGTCCGGAGTCGGGACCGGCTGCACCCAAGGCGAGACCGGGTCGTCCCCAAGTCCGTCCTGACGGCAGTCATGCAAGACCTGATCGTTCCCAAAACCGTCCGTCCGTCCCCGAGGTCAAACAGGATCGGAAACAGGAAAACTCCCGGCAGGGTGGCGGTGGGGTTGTACGGCGTGGACGTGGTTAGCCTTGCGAATGTCTGCAAAAAGCAAAAACGGTTCAAAAAAGTCTCCAGCATTGTTTCTGGAGGCTTTTTTCGTTTACGCAACGGAATACACACGTCCTGCGAGTGTGCAATTTATTTGCTGCGTATAGTGTAAGCCACGGTTGCCAAACACGGCGGGCGTGTCAGGGAAAGGCATTCCGCTTATGGTTTATTAAGGGGACGAAACTTGTTTTTCACATTCTGTGGACGTGGGTTTTTAAAAAATCACGAACTTTACAATTCAAACGAAGCAGCCGGGCAAAACGGTTCTAGGCATCGCATCCGGCTGTGGCACAGGAGGGCTTTCCCGCTGTAGCTTTGTAGTTGCTGATGCCGTATCAGAAAAACAGAAGAGATGAAAATAAAATTACGTAGTTCTGTATGTACAGACGGTCGCCGCATGGCAGGTGCGCGCGCCCTGTGGGTTGCCAATGGCATGAAACGTGAACAGTTCGGCAAGCCCATTGTCGCAATAGTCAATTCTTTTACGCAGTTCGTGCCTGGTCATACACACCTGCACGAGGCTGGTCAGATAGTCAAGGCTGAAATTGAAAAGCTGGGCTGCTATGCGGCGGAGTTCAATACTATCGCCATTGACGACGGCATCGCTATGGGGCACGACGGAATGCTCTACAGTCTGCCTTCGCGCGATATCATCGCAGACTCTGTGGAATATATGGTCAACGGGCACAAGGCAGATGCAATGATTTGCATTTCCAATTGCGACAAGATAACCCCCGGAATGCTCATGGCTGCCATGAGACTTAATATCCCCGCAGTCTTTGTCAGCGGCGGTCCGATGGAAGCAGGTGTCTACAAGGGCGAGAATCTTGATCTGGTAGGAGCTATGGTCAAAGGTGCCGACCCGACGGTCAGCGATGAGGAACTGGCGGAGATTGAAAATCGTGCCTGCCCCGGCTGCGGCTGCTGTTCGGGAATGTTCACCGCCAATTCCATGAACAACCTCACGGAGGCGATAGGTCTGTCGCTGCCCGGCAACGGGACAATCCTTGCCACCCACGTCAACCGCCGCAGGCTGATGCAGGATGCGGCACGCCTGATAGTGAAAAACGCATTGGCGTACTATGAAGACGGCGACGAGTCAGTACTGCCGCGCTCTATCGCAACCCGTGCCGCTTTCCTCAACGCCATGACGCTTGACATTGCCATGGGGGCCAGCACCAACACTGTGCTGCACCTGCTTGCTGTGGCTCAGGAAGCAGGTGTTGACTTCACTATGAAGGACATTGATGCCCTTTCGCGCAAGACTCCTTTCCTGTGTAAACTTGCGCCTAACTCGCAGAAATATTCCGTGCAGGAATGCGGTCGTGCCGGCGGTATGCTCAACCTCCTCGGCGAATTGGCCAAGGGTGGTCTGATTGACACCAGTGTGAAGCGTGTCAACGGTGCTACGCTTAAGCAGGACATTGACAAATACTCCATACTCAAGCAGGACATCGATCCCGAAGCGTTGCGGATTTATTCATCGGCCCCGGCTGGTGTGTTCTGCAACGAGCTTGGAGTGCAGGACACCGCGTATCCCACACTTGACACAGACCGTGCCTGCGGCTGCATCCGTGACATCGGGCATGCTTACACCAAGGATGGCGGCATGGCAGTCCTGTTCGGCAATATAGCACAAGACGGCTGTGTGGTCAAGACGGCCGGTGTGGACGAGAGTATCTGGAAGTTTTCCGGTCCGGCCGTAGTATTCGACTCGCAGGAGGATGCCTGCGAGGGAATCCTCGGCGGCAAGGTCAAAAAGGGAGACGTTGTCGTTATTACCCACGAGGGGCCCAAGGGCGGTCCCGGTATGCAGGAGATGCTCTACCCCACATCCTACATCAAGTCAATGCACATGGGTAAGGAGTGCGCCCTTATCACTGATGGCCGTTTCTCAGGCGGGACATCAGGACTTTCCGTTGGTCACATATCGCCGGAGGCGGCCAACGGTGGCAACATCGGCAAGATTGTTGACGGCGACATTATTGAGATAGATATCCCCAACCGTTCCATTAATGTCAGACTGGACGACAGGGAACTTGCCGCTCGTCCGCAACGCCCGCTCAGGCGCAAGCGCGTTGTGTCAAAAGCTCTTAGGGCTTATGCGCAGTCCGTGTCGTCGGCCGACAAGGGTGGAGTGAGGATTATAGAGGATTGACAGACTGTTCGGGCGTTTGCAGAAACAGCACATACATACGTGCAGGGATTTTTCTGTACTGTCAATCCTTCGTGGTTGGCACGCGGATTCCTGACCGACACTAATTTTCAGAACCATAACATGAGAGAAAATATTACCGGTGCGGAGGCGATGATACGCAGCCTTGAAAACGAGGGGGTGAATACCATCTTCGGCTATCCCGGCGGTGCCATCATGCCTGTCTACGATGCGCTTTACGACCATCGTGGCACACTGAACCATATCCTTGTCCGACACGAACAGGGAGCCGTGCATGCGGCTCAGGGATATGCCCGCGTCAGTGGCAAGGTGGGGTGTGCCGTAGTGACATCCGGTCCCGGAGCGATGAATACCATTACCGGCGTGGCGGACGCAATGATAGACTCTACCCCGTTGGTGGTCATATGCGGGCAGGTGGGTGCGTCCTTTCTCGGCACAGATGCGTTTCAGGAGGTTGACGTGATAGGTGTCACGCAGCCTGTCACTAAATGGAGTTTCCAGATACGGCGTGCCGAAGATATAGCTTGGGCGGTGAGCCGGGCTTTCTATATTGCAAGTACCGGCCGTCCCGGTCCTGTGGTACTTGATTTCACCAAGAATGCACAGACGGCTATGGTGGACTATGAGCCCGTCAGTGTGGGCTTCATACGCTCCTATCGTCCTTGTCCACCAATGGACTTCAATGCGCTGGCAGAGGCAGCGGAGCTTATCAACAAGTCCCGCAGGCCTCTTGTGCTCGTAGGGCAGGGAGTGGAACTGGGTGACGCGCGCAAGGAACTGCTTAACCTCCTTGAAAAAGCCGATATGCCGGCCGGTTGTACTATGCTCGGGTTGAGCGCATTGCCGTCAGATCACCCTCTCAACAAGGGAATGCTCGGAATGCACGGCAATCTGGGTCCAAATGTGCAGACCAACGAGTGCGACCTGCTTGTTGCCGTAGGCATGAGGTTTGACGACCGTGTCACGGGCAATCTCAAGACATACGCCAAGCAGGCCAAGGTCATACACTTCGAGATTGACCCTGCGGAAGTCAATAAGAACGTCAAGGCTGACGTGGCTGTGCTGGGCAATTGCAAGGAGACTCTCGCCGAGGTGACAAAACTTGTATCTTCTGCCAGTCACAAGGAATGGATTGACAGTTTCAGGACTTACGAGGACAAGGAGTACGAAAAAGTTATAAAGCCTGCCATATATCCTGAGGACGGGCCGTTGCTTATGGGCGAGGTGGTGCGTTGCGTCAGCGAACAAACGGCCAACAAGGCGGTTTTGGTGACCGACGTGGGGCAAAACCAGCTCTTCGCCTGCCGTTACTTTAAGTTCACCCAAGGCCGTTCGGTACTCACTTCGGGCGGTTGCGGCACAATGGGCTTCGGCCTTCCTGCCGCCGTGGGAGCAACATTCGGTGCACCGGAACGGACTGTATGCCTGTTCTGTGGTGACGGGGGGCTGCAGATGACCATTCAGGAACTCGGTACAATCATGGAGCAGCGTGCCCCGGTCAAGATTATTCTCCTGAACAACAACTTTCTGGGCAACGTGCGCCAGTGGCAATATATGTTCTTCAACAGACGCTATTCGTTCACACCCATGCTTAACCCCGATTATGAGAAGATAGCCGAAGGCTACGGCATTCCTGTGCGCACGGTGATAGAGCGTGCTGATCTTGGTCCGGCCATCGGCGAGATGCTCCGTACTGACGGGCCGTTTCTGCTGCAGTGTGCGGTCAAGGAGGAAGACAACGTGCTTCCTATGACCACGCCGGGATCCGATGTTGACGACATGATGCTTGAGATAAAGTAACGCAAACAGATTGACGCTTATGACACAATATGATAACAAGGGAGGGCAGTGCGGCGCGTGTGAGACCTGTGGACGGTGCGATGACAGAAATCTTGCTGCCTGTCCTGAGGGAGTCACCCTCTATACCATCATGACCTATTCGGAGAACGTTGCCGGTATTCTCAACCAGATTACGGCAGTGTTTACCCGCCGGCAGGTCAACATCGAGAGCCTCAGCGTGTGTGCCAGCAGCACTCCCGGTGTACACAAATACACGATTACCTGCTTTTGCGACGAGGAGACGGTGCAGCTTGTCACCAAACAGATAGAGAAGAAAATAGACGTGCTTCAGGCTCGCTACTATACACAGGCGGAACTGTTTGTCCAGGAAGTGGCACTGCTCAAGCTCAGCACTCCCCACTTGTTGGAAAACAGTGAGATTTCGCATATCATCCGCGTGCACTCGGCGAAAATCGTTGAGGTCAACGAAACATACAGCATCGTCAACGTCACAGGTATGCCCGAAGACATAGAGTCGCTCTACTCAAGTCTGGCAGCCCTTGGCTGTGTGCTCCAGTTCGTGCGCACGGGCGCCGTTGCTGTCACAAGAAATCCGAGGGAACTGCTGGACGAGTACCTTGATGTGCGCCAGCAGGAAAAAGACGAGTGAAACACAAACGCAACAACAACCAAACTTTTAAATAATTAAGATTATGGCAAAAATTGATTTCGGCGGCGTGGTAGAAGAAGTCGCCACAAGAGAAGAATTTCCACTTGAGAAAGCCCGTGAAATCTTGAAGGACGAGACCATCGCCGTTCTCGGTTATGGAGTGCAGGGACCCGGTCAGGCCTGCAACCTGCGCGACAACGGTTTCAATGTGATTGTCGGTCAGCGCCAGGGCAAGACTTATGACAAGGCCGTTGCCGACGGATGGATTCCCGGAGAGACTCTTTTCTCAATTGAGGAAGCGGCACAGAAAGGTACTGTTGTCTGCATGCTTCTCTCCGATGCCGCACAGATAGAGGTGTGGCCGAAAATCAAGCAATACCTTACACCGGGCAAGACTCTTTATTTCTCTCACGGATTTGCAATTACGTGGAACGACCGTACCGGGGTTGTTCCGCCAAAGGATATTGATGTCATAATGGTTGCCCCCAAGGGCTCGGGCACTTCCCTCCGCACCATGTTCCTGGAGGGACGCGGTCTCAATTCCTCCTATGCCATATATCAGGATGCCTCCGGTCATGCCAAGGACAAAGTCCTTGCGTTTGGTATCGGCATCGGTTCGGGTTATCTCTTTGAGACCACTTTCACACGCGAGGCGACATCCGACCTCACTGGTGAGCGCGGTTCGCTGATGGGAGCCATTCAGGGACTGCTCCTCGCACAGTACGAAGTGCTCCGCGAGAACGGTCACACCCCATCCGAGGCGTTCAATGAAACAGTGGAGGAACTCACCCAGTCGCTCATGCCGCTCTTTGCCGCCAAGGGTATGGACTGGATGTATGCCAACTGTTCCACTACCGCACAGCGTGGTGCTCTTGACTGGTTCCCCCGTTTCCACGATGCCATCAAGCCCGTCATGGAGCAGCTCTACAAGAGCGTGAAGGAAGGTCATGAGGCCCAGATATCCATTGACTCCAACTCCAAGCCGGATTACCGTGTCAAGCTTGAAGCAGAGCTGAAAGCCTTGCGCGAGAGCGAGATGTGGCGTGCTGGTGCCGTAGTCCGCAAACTGCGCCCCGAAAACGACTGACAATCTCCGTGGCGGTTTGAAGCCGCACGGGAATATATCAAGAGCCCGGTGATTCCGTCCTGATACGGAATCACCGGGCTCTTCGCATGAACGGGAAAAGCCGCACGGAACAATCTGGTTAACGGTCGTCCGGTTCTTCTACTCTGTGTATTGGTAGCATCCTGCGTCTGGAGGGGTGTCGGTCGGTCGGGGAGTGCCGAGGCGGTCAAAAGGGTAATACTGTTTTGTCTTGGCAGGGTCGGCAATGAAGCGGGCGGGTGATTCCGCAGAGAGGCGGAAGTCGTAGATCAGGGCATCGTAGTCAAAACCCTTGAAATTGGCGGCTTGTTTGACTGCCGACTTGCGGCTTTCCCACACGTTGTCTGTCACGGCTGGGCTGTCTGGAATTTCAGTGGTGTTTAGCAGACAGTTGTGGAAGGCGTAGTTGTTGGCAATGCTCTCGTCTTTGCTTGTATAGGCGAAGATCTCGTCGGAGTTGTGTCCTGTGATGATGGAGTTGTAGAACGACAGTTGCGAAATGGGTCGTGCCTCGTTGCCGCTGTAGTTGGTGAACACAAGGGCGTTGCCATGACGTGTGGAGAACGGGCTGAACCATCCTATGGTGCAGTGTACAAACGTAGACTTGCCTCCCGTGACATGTACGCAGTAGTTCTCGGCATTGGTAATCTGTGTGTTGCCCACGAACACCTGGCATTGGTCTATGGTGAGTGCATTGCGGCGCATGTTGTGGATAATGGAGTTCTCTATTTTCAATTTCTCTTTGGACAGATCTGCCGAGTCACACACTATACCGTAGTTGCCTGAGTGTATGTCGCAGTGGTCAAGTCGGTTGCCGTAGCTGGAGGACGTGAACTCTATGCCCTGCCATTGGTCGTCTATGCGGTCGTAGGGCTGGTTCTTGAACATGTCATCGTAGCGGTTGCCCCTGAAGACAATGGGTTCTTCAAGCGTGCCTGCAGCTACAAGCGTGCCCTCTACCTTTACTCCGGCATCGGAGGCAAACAACAAGGTGGTGCCCGGAGAAATGGTGAGGGTTGCACCGGGTTTGACGACAAGGCTGTCGTAGATGGCAATGGGCCGGGTGGACTGCAGCGTACTGTCGGTTGTAAACACCTTGCCCCTCAGCTCCACGACGGCTTGGCTGTAGCCCACAACGTGTATCTTCTGGCTAACGCCGTTGGCCAGGGTAAAGACGAGGTCGGCTTCGCTTCTGGTGGCCTGGTCTTGGTCGTTGGTCTGTGCATTGAACTGTGCAAAGGCAATGATGCTGTCGTTGCCGGCGCAGTCAATGCTGACGGGTACGTCCGGCTGGATGAAATAGCCCTGCACGTTGGCCAGAAACGCGTCTTTGCCCTCGCCCTCAAAAGTTACCGAGGTGATGCTTATGCCTTTTGAAGATTTGTTGTATATGGAAAACTGGGTGGTAGGTGACTCGCGGTTGATGATGACAGTGTCAAAGTCAAGAGTGTCGGCCGAAAAGGCCACTCTGGCATCGGCAGGGGTGGGGAAGGTCTGCTCGTCAAGGCACGACGAGAGAAGAAAGACTGCCGTGCTGAGTACCAGCAAACAGAGGCGTATTCTCATTGTTGCGTAAAATGGGTTTAAACCTTACCGCGGGTTTCCTACCGTATAACGTGAAAAGCGGTCTTTTATTTTGGAGCAAAGGCTAAAAAGTGTACTTATTGTATCGTGATATCGTCATGTGTGAAGTTCGTGCATTCCTTGAGCTCAAAGAGCTTTTCGGACTGGCTCTTGTCTACCGTGCAGGGGTAGTCTTTTCCGGAAGCCGTAATGCGGTTGTTGCGGAACGTGATGCCGTCCACACTGTACAGATACACCACCGGCGTGCGGTGAATGATGAACGTGTTGTTTTCTATAAGCAGGTTGCGGTTGTAGTAGCTGGAGTTGAAATATTCCTGGTCTATTCCCGAGCCGCAGCCGATGGTGCCTTTATTCCAGTTGGCGAAATTGCAGTTGTCAAACGTGTTGTTGCGTATTATCACGTTTCTCACCCCAGCCTGCTCAAACCATCCTCTTGCGTCGCCTTCAAGCAGCAGGGCGGAGCCTGGTGTGTGGAAGGTGTTGTTTTCAATGAGCATCTTTGCGCGGCTGCCGAGCAGAAGTCCCCGTGCCCGGTTGTTGCCGAAATAGCACCCCTTGATATGCACGTCGGGATATTCATCGCAACCGGCAATGGCATCCCCCTTTTTGGTCTTGGAGGAAAGGGGACTGTTGAGTGTTACCATGAACTTGCGGTCATTGATGGAGTATACGGACTTGATCTTGTTGTGGGCGTAGGTTATCAGACTGCCGGCATTGACAAATTCAAGCTTCATCCCCCTTTTGAGATAGAAGAAACCATATTGTGCGCTGTTTGCAAGTTCCACCATGATGCGGTTGTCTGGCAGGATGTCTGCAATCCGGTAGTAGACTCCGTGAATGTTGGTCGCATCGTCTGTTTGGTTGGCAAAGTGGCAGTCATACATTCTGATGTATCCTGAGCAGTTTACGAAATGCGTGGCATCGGCAGCTGCACTGACAACCCTGTCCTTGCCCGGGGCAGGAGTCACGACGAGGCTGTCAAGCAGCAGGTTGCGGCTGCGCTGGGCAATGACCCCCATGCCTCCGCCGTGGTAGAGGGTCACGTTGTGAAGGGTAAAGTTCTTGGAGTCTGTCACGGTTATTACGGGCACTTTGCGGTAGGCCATACCGAAGTTGATGACATTGCCCACCTGCCCTTTGAGTCCCTCTCGGTGGAGTCTGACGGTGCGGTTGCCCAGATCTGAAGCCTTGACAGAACCGCCGGTCCACTGGTCGGCGGCCATATATGCGGTCTCCATTTTCTTGGGGTCAAACTCGAGCATGTAGAACCAGGGGTATTCTACGCCTTCATCGTCCACGAAGCGCAGATGCTCCTGATCGTCTATGTAGTACGGGTATTCTTTGGAAAAACGGACATCCATATACTCTTGCGTTGTCTGGACTATGTGGCCTTCAGAGTGGAATGTGCGCTCATAGTCAACGGTGAAATTGCGCAAGGTTATATCCGATGCGTGGTTCACGTAGAACGGGCAGACGTAGCCCTTGAACATGAAGGTGGAGCCGCCGCCGTCTATTTCGAGGTCTCTTGCCCCGGTCAGGTCAAAGGCGAAACAACGGCTGTAGTCACCGTTGTTCGAAATGTAGGTCATGAACGGTTTCAGACTGTCGGGACGGAAGTGGTAAACGCCTTTGGGGAAGACGAGTTTCCTCGCGCCCTTGAGCTTACAGTCGTTGAGGGCGTTGGCGACGGCCGTTGTGTGGTCGGTGGTGGATGTGATGTAGCCTGCCACGTTTACTGTCTTGGTGCGGCTGTCAAACTGTGCATCGCTCACGGAACAGGCTGATGCAAAAAAAATCAGGAAAAAGAGTTTTTTCAGAAGTGTATTCATAGCTGTGTTTGTTTTGCTGAGTGTAAAGTTAGAAAAAAGAGGAAAAATTACAGTGCAATTCCGGAGAATTGTTACATTTGCAGAGATAAACAAGGAGATTTATGCTAAATAGGAAACAACAATAACTTTAACTGTAAAAAGCGATACGATGGATAAACCTTATGTGTTAGGATTGGATTTGGGTGGGACGAATTCCGTGTTCGGCATTGTTGACACCCGCGGCGAGATAAAGTCGACGACTGCCATCAAGACAAAGGGCTATGCCGATGTCAACGAGTATGTCGATGCAGCTTGCCAGGCGCTGGAACCTGTGATAGAGTCGGTCGGCGGCATTGATACCATAAAGGGTATGGGTGTCGGTGCCCCTAATGCCAACTATTACACAGGGACAATAGACAATGCTGCAAATCTTGAATGGAAAGGCAAGGTTCCTTTGGCAAAGATGTTTTCGGAAAAGCTCGGTATTCCTGTGGCCATGACCAACGACGCCAATGCGGCAGCCGTGGGCGAAATGACTTATGGCGTTGCCCGTGGCATGAAGAACTTCATCATGATAACGCTGGGTACCGGCGTGGGTTCGGGCATTGTCGTTAACGGGCAGCTCGTCTATGGTTGCGACGGTTTTGCTGGTGAGCTTGGTCACGTTGTGGTAGACTACAGTCCTGATGCCCGCGTGTGTGGCTGTGGCCGCAGGGGTTGTCTGGAAACCTATTGCTCCGGCACGGGCATAGCGCGCACGGCCCGCGAAATGCTGTTGCATGACGGCCGTCCGAGCATTCTGCGTGAATACAACATTGATGATATCACGGGCTTGGAGGTTACCAAGGCGGCCCAGAATGGCGATGCCGTGGCAACGGATATCCTTGCCTTTACGGGAAAGACACTCGGTATGGCATGCGCCAATTTTGCTCTCTTCTGCAGTCCTGAGGCGTTCGTGTTCTTTGGCGGTCCCACAAAGGCGGGTGAGTTTCTCATGGAGCCGTTGCGCAAAGCCTACGATGAAAATATTCTCTATGTGTACAAGGGGAAAGCAAAGCTGCTTTTGTCAAACCTCAACGGTTCGGATGCTGCAGTGCTCGGGGCCTCGGCTCTGGCGTGGGAATTGCCCGATGAGCAGTCGGAAAGTGCGTCCTTGCGGATATAAACGCAAATGGGAATAATACGGGCGTGTGCTTTTGCCGCATCCTGACAGCCTTGACAGGGTAGAATAAAGAGGAGGGTGTTCCGAAATTACCGGAACACCCTCCTCTTTATGTTTGGTGATTGGCTGGACTGCCGCTACGAGTCATTCCGGTACGTAGATTATCTGCCCGTTCTCCAGCTGGTATGCGGTGCCGAGGCGTTTGCCCTGCTTGCCGCTGCCGTCGGTTGATTCGCCCGAGGCCTTGTAGGTGTTGATTTCCTTTCCTTCTTTTGTGATGATCTCCATGTTGTCCTTGCCCGGGTTCTTCACTATGGTGTAGTCTTCTTTCCCGAA